>JAZLBI010000107.1:0-2239 GCA_045613625.1 Acutalibacteraceae bacterium
GGGATAAGGTGGTTCTTTGCAATTGCGAGCTTCTCCGAGTCGGTGTAGGTAGACAGCTCGATAATCTCCATTCTGTCAAGCAGGGGAGCGGGAATACCCTCGTAGGTGTTCGCGGTAGCTATAAACATAGCGTCGGAGAGGTCGATGGGAATCTCCATAAAATTATCTCTGAAGCTCTTATTCTGCTCAGGGTCAAGCACCTCAAGAAGAGCCGATGTGGGGTCTCCTTTATAATCCGACGAAAGTTTATCCACCTCATCAAGAAGAACAAGAGGATTGCTTGTGCCCGCGCGCTTCATTGCGTCAATTATTCTGCCGGGCATTGAGCCTATATATGTTTTTCTGTGGCCTCTGATTTCAGCCTCATCCTTAACGCCGCCGAGAGAAATTCTCACATATTCTCTGCCTGTTGCGGATGCAACCGAGCGCGCAATTGATGTTTTACCGACTCCCGGAGGGCCGACAAGGCAGATAATCTGACCTTTGATATCGGGCGCCATAACGCGCACTGCAAGATATTCGAGAATTCTCTGTTTGATTTTTTCAAGACCGTAATGGTCGTTTTCAAGTATCTTTCTTGATTTCGAAATGTCAGTATTTTCTTCCGTTATATTATTCCACGGAAGCGAAATGCAGGTTTCGATATAATTTCTGCTCACGGCTGCTTCGGGAGAATTGGGCGAATATTTTTCGAGCCTGTCGCATTCTTTGAAAAGCTTTTCTTTAACCTCATCCGAAGCCTTCAGATTGAAAATTGTTTCTCTGAAATAATCAAGCTCTTCCTCGTGAGAAACTCCGCCGCCAAGCTCGCTTGAAATAACCTTCATCTGCTCTCGAAGATAATATTCACGCTGATTTTTATCAATCTGCTCCTGAACCTTATCGCCGATTTCAGCTTCAATTGAAAGCAGATTGCCCTCATTTGCGAGCATTATGCACATCTCTTCAAGCCTTTTTATCGGATTAACGGTTGAGAGAATATGCTGTCTGTCTTCATATTCAAGCATTATGTTGCCCGCAATATAATCCGCAAGGTCACCCGGCTCTGTTTTCTGCATAATACCGGTCACAATATCTGCGGGCATCTGCGGAGCACAATCCGAATATTCCGCAAAAACATCCTTTGTGTGGCGGACAAGCGCCTTCGCATAATCAATTTTATCTGAGCGGATTGACGGCTCCTCAATCGGGAATATCATTGTTTTCAGATAGTTGCCCTTGCCGACCGCAAGGCCTTCAATAAGCCTTGCACGGTAAAGACCTTCAACCGCAACGCGAACATTTCCGCTCTTGCCGGGAAGCTTGAGCACCTGCTTCACGCTTGCAACAACACCGATTTCATAAAGCTCGCCGTAATCGGGGTCATCAACGGAAATATCTTTTTGAGTAACAAGAAAAATTTCCTGATCGGTATCCATTGCCTTTTTCAGCGCATTGATTGATTTTTCTCTTCCAACATCAAAATGAATAAACATATTCGGAAAAATAACGAGACCCCTGAGCGCTACAGTGGGCATCATTCTGATATTTTCTTCTTTCATCATATATGTAACTCCTTTTTTGCCGCCGGAAAGCGGCAGAAACGATGATATTTTCTTATATAAACACTTTCTTAACTTAATATTATATAATAATAAATCAAATCAGTCAATTGTTATAATTATATAAAAGGTAATATGTTTGCAAATAATATATGAACAAACGCATAAAAAAGCCGCCGCAGAAACCTGCGGCGGCGCAAAACTTGCGTTTCGCTTATTTCATGCCGTTTTCATAAGCCTCGATCATCTTCTTAACCATCTGGCCGCCGACTGAACCTGCTTCCTTTGAAGTGAGGTCACCGTTGTAACCTTCCTTAAGGTTAACGCCAACTTCTCTTGCAGCTTCCATCTTGAACTGGTCAAGAGCGGCTCTTGCCTGAGGCACTACTGCGTTGTTCTTTGACATTTCTGTTACACCCCTTTGAATTCAATTTGCGTTTGCTCTATTATTTTTGCAATCCGTTCTGGGTTTATTAATGTTAATTTTTTGATTATTTTGAAAGTTTTGAAACAAAAACTACGTGAATTAATTATAGATTTTTCATTGCTTTTATGTTATTATTTAAATTGGATTATTATGAGAGGAGGCGGAATATGATCAAGACACAGAAAAAAACTCTGATTTACCTTGTCTGTGCTATGGTTCTTGCAATGGCAGGCATACTCTATAACGGCATCAACTTTCCGCTTACCAACTC
>JAZLBI010000108.1:0-6462 GCA_045613625.1 Acutalibacteraceae bacterium
TTTAGTTTATATTTATACCATAAATCCCCTTCAAGGAGGCAATCAAATGACAAAATCACAGGCAAGGGCAAAAGCAAAAGAGCTTGTTGCTCAGATGACAGCAGAAGAAAAAATGAGCCAGCTTCTCTATAACTCACCCGCTATCGAGAGGCTCGGAATCAAAGAATATAACTGGTGGAACGAAGGCGCACACGGCGTTGCACGCGCAGGCACTGCAACCGTATTCCCCCACACAATCGCTATGGCGGCAACCTTCGACCCTGAGCTTGTTGAAACCATCGCAGATGTTATTTCAACCGAAGGCAGAGTAAAATACAATCAGCACGTTAAGTATAACGACTATGATATTTTCAAGGGTCTCACCTTCTGGGCACCCAACATCAACATTTTCCGTGACCCCCGTTGGGGCAGAGGTCAGGAAACTTTCGGCGAAGACCCCTATCTGACCGCAACCCTCGGCACATCATTCATCAAGGGCATTCAGGGCGACGGCGAATTCCTCAAGGCATCAGCCTGCTCAAAGCATTTTGCCGTTCATTCAGGCCCCGAAGCAACAAGACACGGCTTTGATGCAATCGCAAACCCCCACGATATGTTTGAAACATACCTTCCCGCATTCGAAAAAACCGTTAAATCGGGTGTAACAGGCGTTATGGGCGCTTATAACCGCACAAACGGCGAACCCTGCTGCGCTCATTCATATCTTCTCGGCGAAATTCTCCGCAAACAGTGGGAATTCGACGGCTATGTTGTTTCGGACTGCGGCGCAATCAAAGATATCTATTCAGACCATCATTTCACAGAAACAAAGGCAGAGGCTGCGGCTGTTGCTCTCAAAAACACCTGCGACCTCAACTGCGGCGAAACTTATTCAGCTCTCATCGATGCATATGAGCAGGACCTCATAACAGAAGACGATATCACCGTTGCGGCTGAAAGAATTTACACAATCCGTGCCCTTCTCGGCGAATTTGAAGAAATCAGACCCTATTCAGACCTCGGCTACGATAAGCTCGACTGCAAGGAGCATAAGGCTCTCAACAAGAAAGCCGCTGAGCAGTGCCTTGTTCTTCTTAAAAACAACAACTTCCTTCCTCTCAACAAAGAAAAGGTTGGCAGAATTGCGGTTGTCGGCCCCAACTCAATGTCAGTTACCGCTCTTGAAGGCAACTATAACGGCTACGCTTCGGAATATGTTACCGTTGCGGACGGTATCCGCCGTGTGTTCACAGACTCCGATATCATCGTTGAAAAGGGTTCGAACTACTGTGAAGAAGCAACCAACCACTGGGCAGGCTTCCAGAATATGATAAGCGACGGCGTTGCCGCTGCAGCTTCATCGGATATAACAGTTCTTGTGCTCGGCCTTGACTGCTCGGTTGAAGGCGAAGACACAGGCTTTGATGATGACTACACCGCTTGCGGCGATAAAAAATCGCTCTATCTTCCCAAAACTCAGCAGAAGCTTGCCGAAGCAGTCTGCGATGTTTGCGAAAATGTTGTTGTTGTTCTTATGTGCGGCAGCTCAATCGACCTCGGCGACAAGGTAACAAACCACGCAAAGGCTGTTATCCACGCATGGTATCCCGGCGCACTCGGCGGACTTGCCGTTGCAAATCTTCTTGCAGGCAACTTCTCACCCTGCGGCAAGCTTCCCGTAACAATCTACAGAGGCGACCACGATCTTCCCGATTTTGAAGATTATTCAATGCTCGGCAGAACATACAGATATATCAACGGCGAGGCTCTCTTCCCCTTCGGCTTCGGTCTTTCATACACAAGCTTTGCTTATGATAACGCAAAGGCTCAGGCAGACGGCGAAACAGTTAAAATCAGCGTTGATGTTGCAAACACAGGCGCAATGAAGGGCATCGAAAAGGTTCAGGTTTATGCTTCATTCACCGACAGCAGAACCGTTACTCCCCATTTCCAGCTTTGCGGCATCAAAGCAATCGAGCTTGATGCGGGCGAAAAAGCAACTGCAGAGCTTGAAATCGATGCATACTGGCTCAAAGCTGTTACCGAAGACGGCGCAAGAGTTACTCCCGACGGAAAGATTTCGCTCTATATCGGCGGACATCAGCCCGACAGCGTAAGCAACGCACTTATCGGCAACGAATGCATTAAAATTGAATTATAACTTTTATTTCTTTAATAATGTCATAGAAGATAAATTCCTTGTAACACAAAAAATGAGGTGAAATTGTGGACACAACAAACAACTCAAGCGTTCAGACCGTCAGCAACCTTAAATTACAATATAAACAGGCTCGTAACGGTTTTATAATTTTTCTTATTATGGCTATATTGCTTTTCCCTTTTCCGTTTATAGCAGTGTTAGCTTTGTCTGACACCGGAGCAGCTTTTCCCGAAGGGAATCTCGCATATTGCATAGATAATACTCTTTCGGATAAAGACTATATAATTAAAGAAGCAAAGATATACGGAGCATATGCAGAGTTTTATATGACGGAAGATGAAGTTGTTTCCGATGAAAACGAAAAATCTTCAATCGAGGATTTTTATGTTGCTTCTGTTACCGACACAGAAGGAGAGTCATATTTTATTTCTCTGTCTTTTGAACGAGAGTCCGATTTCGGAAAACTTCTTAAAGGTTATGACTTTGACGCTTCAACTTATACAATATCGGGTTATTTTACGGCAAAGAGACTCACAACATATATAAATGATTTTACCAATGAATCAGCGCAGAATTATTTTGATGAAACATTTGTTGAAGCGGGAATCCTGAATCCGAATACCCACAATTGGAATTTTGAGTATCTTTTCCCTGAAACTGCTGATTACGCTGAGGAAAAGGCAGAGACTGTATGGACTTTAGAAAATATTTTTATGG
The DNA here is from genome assembly GCA_045613625.1 of Acutalibacteraceae bacterium. Lineage (GTDB taxonomy): Bacteria > Bacillota > Clostridia > Oscillospirales > Acutalibacteraceae > CAG-177. The sequence continues at coordinate 2,858 of JAZLBI010000108.1, forward strand.
TACTCTTCTTCTTCATTGGAGAAATTGTTGTTTGCTATATAGCTAATAATAACAGAAAAAAGAAGAACAATCTGAAAAAACAGATTGATGCATTAGGTGCATAAAGAAAAACGGTTTGCAAGGGTTACCTTTGCAAACCGTTATTTTTTATGCTACAAGGAACTTATATTTCGCAACGCTGTAGAGGGGAATGAAGGGCACCATAATGGGAACCTTCTTAACATATGCCTGATATTCGGGGTCGTCGCCGTAGTTTCTGTTCTGTCTGAGCTCAAGGCGGCGTGCACCGCTGAACATAACAAAAATAATACCTATGTAACCGATAAGAGCGAGCACCCACTGGCCGACGCCTGTGAGAATATTTGCGCCCGAAACAAGAACACCCGTCCAGAAAATCATTTCGCCCAGATAGTTGGGGCAGCGAACAATTCTGTAAAGTCCTGTGTCGCAGAAACGGTTGGGGTTCTTTTTCTTTGAATTGTTCTTCTGAATATCTGCGATTGACTCGAAAATGAGGCCGAATGCCATAATGGCTGTGCCTGCAATTGTGAATCCGTCAATATCAAGGAAGTTTTTAACTTCAACTGTGTTGTGCAAACGATAGAAAACGGGAAGCACCTGAGTAACATAAAGTGCGCCGCAGGTTATCCAAATTGCGCATTTAACGCCGAATTTCATTGTTGAGCCATCTTTGATTTCTTTTTTCATTGCGCCTCTGTATGCCGCGCTTTTGAGCTCACGGACAAGAAGATATCCGCCCAGACGGATGCCGTAAACAATAAAGAGCGCACAGGCAATAACCGTGCCGATTGAAAGATTTTCGCGAAAAAGAAAGAGCATCAGCGCGCCGAGGCCGGCAATTGAAAATCCGTAGCCGAGCGAGATAAAGTAAACATACTTGTAAAATCCGATTGCGCTGATAAGCATTGCGGCGGCAAAAAGCAGCCAGAAATTCAGGGGAATGAAGAGTTCCATTTTGTTTCTCCTTTTTAAAATTAATGCATTGATTATACACTTTAACCAAAACTATTTCAATAGTTTTCAAATTAATTGCGAAATAAAAAGCTTGCAAAGGCAATTCCTCTGCAAGCTGATTTTATTTATTCTGCTGCGCTTTACCCTCGGGTGTATCGCGGTAATACTGCGTTTTGGGGTTCGGATGCTTGTTGTTTTTCCATAATTCATCGGCAACGGGCGCCCACGCTGCGGCAAATTTATCGCATTTTGCGCAAAGCTGCTCTGCGCTTTCTTCTTCGATAAGATTTGTTGATTTCGCTCCCGTCTGAGCAATAATTCTGCGCAGACAATCGGGGTTTTCGAGCATCGGGCAAGGTCTGAGATGGTTATCGTTGAAGGGCTGATTATGATAATATGCCATAAACAGCGGGCTCTTGAGGCCTTCAAGAATTGTTTTCTCTCTGATGTTTGAATCCGAATAATGAATGAAAACGCAGGGCTCCATATCGCCCTCGGAATTGATATGAATATAGTTTCTGCCGCCCGCAATACAGCCGCCGACATATTCGCCGTCATCCTGGAAATCCATTGTGAACAGGGGATGACCCGTTTTGCTGTTTCTTGCGGTGCGTATCCATTTATACATATACGCTCTCTGCTCGGGGCTCGGAATGAGGTCAACAACCGCATCCTTGCCAACGGGCATATAGTTGAAATAGAAAGCGAAGAATGCACCCTTCTCAACCATAAGGTCAAGAAATTCTCTGCTTGTTACATAGGGGATGTTTTCGCTTGTGTAGCAAACGGAAATTCCGAATAAAAGACCGTTTTTCTTAAGCAGATCCATCGCTTCGATTGTTGTTTTGTATGCACCGCCGCCGCGCCTTGAATCGTTGCTTTCTTCGGTTCCTTCAATGCTGAGCGCAAGAGCAAGGTTGCCAACCTTTTTCATCTCGTCGCAAAGCTCCTGATCGATGAGCGTTGCGTTTGTATAAGCCAGAAAAGCGCAATCGGGGTTTTCGCGGCAAAGGGTGATGATATCCTTCTTTCTGATAAGAGGCTCACCGCCCGTGAGCATATAGTTATGAGCGCCGAGCTCTGTTCCCTGATTGACGATGCTTCTCATTTCGTCGAGAGTGAGGTTGGATTTATGTCCGTATTCGGCAGACCAACAACCCTTGCATCTGAGGTTGCAGGCGCTTGTGGGGTCAAAAAGAATTGTGAAAGGAATGTTGCACTTGTATTTTTCTCTGTTTGCGCGCACGGCTTTTGTTCCGTTAACGCCCGCACCGAGGCCGAGAGCAAGCAGCATATTCTTGATAACCGCTCCGTCAACATTTTCGATGATGTTCATTGCAAAAGTGCGCCAAACATTATCTTTATCCTGAATTGCTTTGCGGAATGCATCAAAATTCTTTTCGGGGAAAGCTCCGCCCATAAGCTTTTGAGCAAGGTCAACAAGCTTAACAAGATTCTCTTCGGGATTCTTCTTGACATACTTATATATACCGTCAAATGCAACGGATGCAGATGCTCTTTCAATTTTTTCTTTCATTGTCATCATGGCGAATCCCCCTTTTTTCAAGAAATACATACCTTATTAATATAACACAGAAAATGAAATATGTCTACAGAAAATTATTATATTTCTGTTAAAATTGTTGCGTTGCCGTTAAATTTGGAGTATTATATAGCAAAACGGAGGTAGTTATGAAAAAGTTTTCTCAGAAAGTATCATATATTTTCGGCCTTGCGGCAAGAATTGCCGTTTCGGTTTTTATTATTACCCTTATTATAGTAAAATATGAAGATTTCAGAAACCTTGATGTGAGAGCGCTTGTCGAAGCAAGCTCAAGCATATTTACGGCAATTATAACCATCTGGGGCATCTATCTGCTCAAATCCATGGTTTTTGTTATCCCCGCATCGCTGATTTATATTGCCGTCGGCATGGCATTCCCCGCTCACTGGGCAATTCTCATCAATGCCGCAGGAATTTTCATTGAGGTTGCCGCTTCTTATGCATTCGGCAGAATTATGGGCGGCGAATATGTTGTTAAAAAGCTTGAAAAAGCGAAACACGGCGATAAAATCCTTGAGCTTTACGGAAAAAACAAGCTTTCTGCAATTTTCGCAATCAGATTTCTTCCCGTTTTCCCTATTGACCTCGTAAGCCTCTTTCTCGGCACGGTCAAAATGAAGTTCCTTCCCTATTTTCTTGTTTCAATCGGCGGAATTCTGCCCAGAGTTATTCTTTTCACCGTTCTCGGCGACGGACTTTACGACTATGTGCCGATGGATAAAATTGCGCTTGTTGCGGCAGTTCTTCTGCCCGCCGCACTCATCATATGGGTTGTCAGATATGCAATAAAGGCAAAAAAGAAAAAGGAAGCCGAAAACACCGAGGAAAACAATGAAGAAAACGGAGAATAATACGCTTTTCGACACTCCGTTCAAAATTTTTTGAAATTTTTTTAAAAAAGGCTTGACAAACACTGACAAACAGTATATAATCATCAAGCATTCAAAAAACGCCGTTGCGTTTTTTAGTCGGTGTTGATGACGTTGAGGGTCCACCCGTTCCCATCCCGAACACGGTAGTTAAGCTCAACAGTGCCGAAAATACTTGGCTGGAAGCGGCCCGGGAA
>JAZLBI010000109.1:0-7064 GCA_045613625.1 Acutalibacteraceae bacterium
GCGCTTCCTTTCAAGAGTCTGGAACTTCTTTACCGATGAATCAAAGATAAATGACAGCAAATATGCTGAGCTGGAAAAAATCTATAATGTTACAATCCGTAAGGTCACAACAGACTTTGAACAGTTGGCTTTCAATACGGCAATCAGCCAGATGATGATTTTTGTTAATGCGGTTTATAAGGCAGACAGCTGTCCCAAGGAGTTTGCAGAGGGCTTCATCAGAGCGCTCAGCCCCATCGCACCGCATATCTGTGAAGAAATCTGGGAGATGTTCGGTCATTCCGAAACAATCGCATTTGAAAGCTGGCCCACATACGATGAATCAAAATGCGTTGATGACGAAGTTGAAATTGCCGTTCAGATTAACGGCAAGGTAAGAGAGAAACTCGTTATCGCCGCAGAGGCAAGCGCTGATGAAGCTATTGCCGCAGCAAAGGGCCTTGAAAAAATTGCAGAAGCAATAAGCGGAATGACAATTGTTAAAGAGCTTTATGTTAAGGGCAGACTTGTAAATATCGTTGTTCGCCCCTAAAATTATACATTCTCATCCCGAATTTACAAAAAAATCATATTTTTGATGTTGACAAGCAGGGTGAAAATATAGTATAATATCGTTCAAGCTATGAAAATTAGTCCCTGTAATTAAACGAGGGGAGGGAATACATTGAGTCAGGTAAAAGTTAAGGAAGGCGAGTCACTCGAAAACGCACTCAGAAGATTCAAAAGACAGACTTCAAGAGACGGCGTTATCCAGGAGGTTCGCAAAAGAGAACACTATGAGAAGCCTTCGGTTAAGAGAAAGAAGAAGTCAGAGGCTGCTCGTAAGCGTAAGTTTAAGTAATTGAATTTACAAAAAGTTAAGACCATCCGTTTTTCGGATGGTCTTTTTTCATTATATATTATTTGCTCTTTTATATGTTTGTTCAAAAAGCTTTTTGTCGTTGAGAAGCAAGTTGATTTTTTCTCTGAAAGCATCATATTCTTTATCTTCAACATAGTGCTTTGCATAGCCGCCGCTGCCGTATTTCTCAAAAGTATGGCGGTATGCCCGCTCGAGCATTTCTTCTTCGCAGCAATCAGGCTGATGTTTCAGTGTGTATGCGTGAGTGCGCCTGAGAAAATCATCAGCATCGGTTGAGCGGTCTGCGGAGGATATGATTTTTCCGTAGTCGCTTCGGGGGATGTGATTTGAAGAAGCCCGGTGGTCTTCAATCGCTTCTTTGATAATCAGCCTTTCGCTTTCGCTGAAAAAAGCTTTCATATCTTCGTTTTCATAAAACATCTTTGCAGAGAGTGTTTCGTGATTTTTCTTGTCGATATGATGAGCGATATCGTGAAAAGCGGCGATTGCGTAAAGCATATCAGGGTTTATTCCTTCAAACTGCTCAGCAAATTTTATGCATCTTTCCGTCACATAGCGGATATGCTCAATTCCGTGGCCGCTGTCGTTTTTTTTATACAGAGGAAGTATTTTTGTTTCAATATAATTTTTCATATCATTTATAAATAAGGGTATCGGGCTCATCTTCGTGCCATAAGCCGAAGGCTTCGTTAAGGTTATCGTCAAAAAACATCGGAATATAATTGCCGAAATTTTTTGAAAGCTCATGGTTTTTCAGTTCATCGGGCGAAACCCAGAAAACCCTGCCTTCATCGGTTGCATCAAGCAATTCGCCGCTGAAATCGTTGGTTTTATAAAGAAAAACAATGTATCTGTCAGAGCGGGTTTTATGCACCCAATGAATAACGCCGCAATAATGAAGGTTGCGGATTTCAAGCCCCGTTTCTTCTTTGACCTCGCGGATTGCGGATTCCGTGATGCTCTCAAAAGGCTCAACATGACCGCCGGGGAAAGAGAGACCCGTCCAGCTTTTTGTTCTTTCCTGAACAAGCACCTTGCCTGTTTCTTTATCTTCAACCATTATCATATTGGTGAATTCAACCGTGCCTTTTTCTGTTCTCATTTTTTACCTCTTATATTTAATGTAATAAAATAATACCATATTTTTTGTTGCGTTGCAACTGCAGTGAGAGTGTGATATAATTCAATGGGGTGATATTATGGAAAAGTTTGAATTTGTAAAGGGAGAAAAACTCCGCAATCAGCTTCATTTTGTTATGATAATTGACGAAATGAAGAATATTTTCAGACGCAATCTCATTATAGACGGTTCAAGGTGTGAAAATGACGCAGAGCATTCGTGGCATCTTGCAATGCTTGCGATGATTCTTGAAGAATACAGCGCGGAGAAAATCAACATTGAAAAAGTTCTGAAAATCGCTCTTGTTCACGATTTGATTGAAGTTTATGCGGGCGACACCTTTGCCTATGATGAAAAGGGCTATGAAGATAAAGAAGAGAGAGAAAAGCAGGCGGCAGATAAGCTTTTCGGTATGCTCGACCCCGTTCAGGGTGCAGAAATCCGCGCGCTCTGGGATGAGTTTGAAGAAATTGAAACTCCCGAAAGCCGCTATGCCAATGCGATTGACCGAATTCAGCCGCTCATTCTCAACTATATGACAAACGGCCACACCTGGAAGCAGGGCGATGTTCATTCAACGCAGATTTATAAGCGAATGGATATAATCCGCACGGCAACTCCCGAGCTCTGGCATATTGTTGAGGGGATTATAAACACCTCAATTGATATCGGAATACTCAAACCTTAATAAACTTGTAACTATTTTAATTCCTGTTTTGTAATCCGCATCAATTATAATCATAATTGTTCCGTGGGATTGAATTTTTCAGAGGTGAAACTGATGTATACCGTACTCGTCTGCGATGACGATATCGCAATTCTCGATTCCGTTGAAATTTATCTGAAACTTGAAGGATACAATGTGCTTCGAGCCGAAAACGGCAAAGATGCCGTTGAAAAAGTCAGGGATAATGAGGTGCACTGCGTTATTCTTGATATTATGATGCCTCAGATGGATGGCCTGCAGGCAACGCTCAGAATGCGTGAGAAGCATAATATCCCGATAATTCTGCTCTCTGCCAAAAGTGAAGATACCGATAAAATAACAGGGCTTTCATTTGGAGCGGATGACTATGTAACAAAACCTTTTAACCCGCTTGAGCTTATGGCGAGGGTGAAATCGCAGATAAGGCGATACACAACGCTCGGCTCAATGGAGATAAAGGAAGGCGTTATAACAACAGGGGGACTTTCGCTTGATACTCTTGCAAAAGAGCTTACCGTTGACGGTGAGCCGATAAAGCTGACCGCAACGGAATTCGGAATAGTCAGCGTGCTTATGGAAAATCTCGGCAGAGTGCTTTCAACGGGTCAGATTTACGAAGCGGTGTGGGATGAACCCGCTTGTTATGCGGAAAAAACAGTTACGGTGCATATCAGAAGAATCCGAGAAAAAATTGAAATCAATCCCAAAGAACCTAAATATTTAAAGGTGGTGTGGGGAATTGGATACAAAATCGAAAAATATTAAACAAAGCAAGCTCTTCAAAACCGTTGCCCTTGTTCTGGCGATTGTTCTGTTCTTTCTTGCGGGCAATTTTGCAAGCCTTTTCATAAAAGGCTTTGCGAATTTCAACATTTTCTCAAATCCTGAGGATTTCACTCAGACCTTCACCTTCCGCCGTCAGATGAATCAATATATTATGGCTGTTGCGGATGTGGGCAGAAGCTCGAATTATCAAAGCTTAGATGATTTTTTGAAATCCGACGAAGCAAAGAGCTATTCGGAAAAATATGAAGAGCAGGCCGCGGGTATTGAGGCGGCTTATAAACAGCTTGACGGGTCTGAAATTGAAATTTATGTTGATGCGCAGAACCGATACCGATATGCGCTCACCCATAAGGGCGTCAGATATTTCTTCAACTGCGGCGGCACGCTCATCTCAAAGTCTGCGTTTGACACCTATGACTATGTTGAATATGAAGAAACGGGTGAGGTTGTGACCGCTGTTGACAGCAACGCAAGCGAGCCTCAGACAAACGGCGCAGTGCTTTATCACGACCCCGCTGCGGGCGGTGGTGTGCCTGAATATATCAAGCTGATTTCAGCCGCACTTGAAGAGATTCATGATGTTGACGGTCACAGGGATTACGGCGAAAGCAACAAAAAAATAATTCTTGATCAGATTGAGGGCGAGCGTGTAATTTATCTTGAAAACATTTATTACACCGATTATCGTAGCCATATGCTCAGAGAATTCAGAAGCGTAAAGAGCATAAATTATGCGGTTTTCTATAAGAATTCAGATAAGGTTTTCACAAACTGCGGTGTAACCGCAACCGATACACAGGAGCAGATTCGTGAAAAGCTCAACGTCACTTCGTGGGCTGAATGCACCGAAAACGGTAAATATCGCCTTATAGCAGGCGAGAAAGACGTGGCTGAAACCGATGTTTATGCAACGCTTCACGAATGGCTTTTCGGCACTTCAACCGAAAGCATCCTTCAGAGCGATATAGACTATGCTTATATGAGTGGATGCACAAAGGCCTATTTTTCATTTAATGAAGATTGCGGCGAGACTGACGTTTTCACAAGCATCAAAAAATCCTTTGACAGCTATGGCAAAGGTCATTCGCTGACAGCTTATTTTGCTCTCACCTTTGTGAGTTTTGCGCTTGCGTGCGCAATCTGTATTTATCTTCTCTCTGTTGCAGGCAAAACCGCAGACGGAATAAAGATTAACTTTTTTGACAAGGTTCCGCTTGAAATCAACTGGCTTCTCGGTCTTGCCGTTATGGCGGGTGCGGCGGTTGTTGCGGGCGCAATTGTTGTTTATGAGCTGTTTCCCTTCAGCCTTGCTTCATATAACAACGACGGCAACAAGCTTGCATACACCGTTCTTGAATCTGTGACAGACTTTACAAATATTATTGAAGGCATCTGCGTTTCAGCTTTCTTTATGATATGGACAGGGCTGAATGCAAGCCTTCTGAGAAATATCCGCAATAAGACTTTCTTTAAGCATTCAATAGTTTTCTTCTGCCTCAGACCGATTAAATGGATTTTCAAAAAGCTTTGGAAGGGCAGCAAGAAAACTGCGGAGAAAATAGGCTATGTTTTTGCAAATGACTATGCAAAAGGCGGCTTGAAGTTTAAGGTTCTTGCCTGTGTTGCGATTTCCGCATTTGTTGTGCTTACGCCTGTTTATTATATTATTGCAATGGCGTGTTTGTTTGATGTCAGCGAATTTATCGGAATTATCCTCTTTCTTCTCGGCATTGCGGGCGATCTTGCGATTCTCGGTTTTGCGATTCTCTGCATTGTTTCGCTTGACAGAATAATGCACGGTGTATCTGATATGAGAAGCGGAAAACTCGGTCAGGGCATCAATCAAAAATTTATGCCGCCGTTTTTGAAGCGTTTTGCCGATGATGTGCTCTTTATGCAGGACGGTCTTGAGAAAGCGGTTGACACTGCGGTTAAAGATCAGCGGATGAAAGCGGAGCTTATAACAAATGTTTCACACGACCTGAAAACACCGCTTACATCAATAGTGAATTATGTTGACTTGCTTAAAAAATGCGAAATAGAAGATGAAACGGCGCAGAGATATGTGTCTATTCTCGATGAAAAATCCCATAAAATGAAAAAACTGATTGAAGACCTTGTTGAAGCGTCAAAGGCTTCGTCGGGCGCAATAGAAATTCATCCCGTCAAGCTCAATCTTTGTGAGTTTGCGGCGCAGACGGTGGGTGAGCATGAGGATGAGCTGAAAAAATATAACCTTGAGCTCGTGCTCAAAATGCCCGAAACCCCCGTTACGGTTGTTGCCGATGCGCAGAAGACCTCGAGAATAGCCGAAAACCTTTTCTCAAACATAAGAAAATATGCGCTTGCGGGAACAAGGGTTTATGCGGAGGTTGTGTCGGGGATAGATTACAGCATGATAACCTTCAAAAATGTTTCGAAGCATCAGCTTGATGTTTCAGCCGAAGAGCTTACCCAACGCTTTGTGAGAGGCGATGCATCACGCTCGGGTGAGGGAAGCGGTCTCGGTCTTTCGATAGCCAAGGATTTGTGCGAACTTCAGGGCGGAAAGCTTCTGATTCAGACCGACGGCGACTTGTTCAAGGTGACGGTTGCTCTTCCGACAGCGAAAGATTAAAAAGAAAAACGGTATGCCTTGACATACCGTTTTTGTTTATTTAAACCGATTCTGCGAGAGTCATAATATCAATTGCGCTGACGGGGCAAACTTTATGGCATTCGCCGCAGCCTGTGCATTTTTCGTAATCAACTTTTGCACAGAAATTATCGATTGAAACAGCGCCCGCTTCGCAAGCCTTGACGCATTTCATGCAGCCGATGCAGCCTGTTTTGCATTCCTTGCGGGTGATTGCGCCTTTGTCGTGGTTTTTGCAGAGCACAGCCGCTTTTGTTTCGTGAAGAGGCATCATTTCAATAAGTCCCTTGGGGCAAGTCTTTACGCACATTTTGCAAGCCTTGCACATATAGGGGTTTATTCTTGCGATACCGTCGCAGATGCTGATTGCATCATATTCGCAAACTGCCATACAGTCGCCGTAGCCGAGACAGCCGTAGATGCATTCCTTGGGGCCGCCGAAAATCTGGGTTGCCATTTTGCAGCTCTTAACGCCCTGATATTCAAGCTTGAGTTCAGCGTTAACATTGTGACCCTGACAAAGCACAACAGCCGCCATGGGCTTGATTTCGCCCGCCGCAAGGCCGGTTATTTCACCGATAGCCTTTGCGGTGTCGTTTCCGCCGGGGGCGCAGAGTGCAGTGTTTTCTGTTTCTCCCTTTGAGAGAGCGGCGGCATAGCCGTCACAGCCTGAATATCCGCAAGCGCCGCAGTTTGCGCCGGGAAGACATTCTCTTATCGCTTCCGCTTTTTCATCAACGGGAACAGCGAAAATCTTTGATGCGATTGAAAGTCCGAGACCTGCGATAAGGCCGATAGCGGAAACAATCAGAACAGCAAAAAGAATAGGGTTCATATATCCGTTACCTCCTTAAGCAAATATGCCTTCAACGAGACCTGTGAATCCCATAAACGAAAGCGAAACAATTGATGCCGCAACAAGAACAATGGGAAGTCCCTGAAGGAATTTGGGAAT
>JAZLBI010000110.1:0-16976 GCA_045613625.1 Acutalibacteraceae bacterium
GGCAGATATTACGGATACTTTGAATAATGAGGTAAATTTATGAACAATAAAATACATATTATCAGCAATGCACATCTTGACCCTATTTGGCTGTGGAGATGGCAGGAGGGCTGCGGAGAGGTGCTTCAGACCTTCCGCTGTGCCGTTGAAAGAATAAAGCAAAATAAAGGTTTCGTTTTCACTTGTTCTTCAGCTTCATATTATAAGTGGGTTGAAGAAATTGACCCTGAGCTTTTTGAAGAAATCAGAAAGCTTGTCAAAAAAGGCAAGTGGGTGCCCGTAAATGGTTGGTGGGTTCAGCCCGATTGCAATATGCCGAGTGCAGAAAGCTTTGCCCGTCAGGCTCTTTACAGCCAGCTTTATTATTATGAAAAGTTCGGTAAAATCTGCAGAACGGGCTATAATGTTGATTCATTCGGCCATAACGCAATGCTTCCGCAACTTCTCAACAACGGCGGTATGCGTTGTTATGTTATGATGAGACCCGGTATGAACGAAAATCCCGATATTCCCGAAAATCTTTTCTGGTGGGACAGTGCTGACGGTTCAAGAGTTCTGACTTACAGAATTCCCTACAGCTACGGCGTTACCGGTAAAAACGATATTGACAGAGAGCTTCCTCTTCTCAAGGAAAGAGTTGAAAACACCGGACACGGCATGATGTTCTTCTTCGGTGTGGGCAACCACGGCGGCGGCCCCACACAGGGAGATATGGACTATGTGCTTGAGCTTATGGATAACGGCTACGAAGAGCTTGAATTCTCTTCGCCCGATGATTATTTTGAAGAAATGTGTGCCGACAGGCTTGATTTGCCTGTTTGGAGCGATGAACTTCAGCATCACGCAAGCGGCTGTTATTCGGCAACATCTCTTGTTAAACAGCTTAACAGAAAAGCTGAATACTGGCTTGCAAATGCCGAAAAGTGGAACACAATTACCGCTAAAATTTCAGATCTTCCCAAAGCCACCGAAGAATTCGGCAAGGCGTGGAAAGAAGTTTGTTTTAATCAGTTCCACGATATTCTTTGCGGTTGTTCCATTATGGAAGCATATGACGATGTTCGTGATTCAATGGGCTATGCAATGAAAATTGCGGCGAACGAAGAAAACAAGGCGATGCTCAGAATTGCAGAGAGCGTTGATACCTGGCTTGACGGCGTAACCGATGCTCAGTCTCTCAATGCGCGCCATCATTGCCGAAATCTTAAATTCCCCAGACCGATTATTGTTTTCAATCCCAACTCATTTGAGGTTGAAACCAATGTGAGAACCTATCATCCTTCAAAGAAGGTTGAAGACAGCAACGGCAACGGCGTGGTATTCCAGAATGTTCGCTCATCCCGTTCGAACGATTCGCATCTTGATACCGTTTTTGTTGCAAAAGTTCCCGCACTCGGCTATGCAACATATTGGCTCTGGCACGCTGATTCCCAATATACCGAAGAGGGAATAACAGAAAGCGATGTTTGCGCAAAAGAACTTACTCTTGAAAATAAATATATCAAAGTTGTTTTTGACGATGTAACAGGCGGAATAAAGAGCCTTGTGACCAAGGAAGACGGCGCTGAATTTGTTGGCGGCGATTTCTGCATTCCCACTGTTGTTGATAACAGCGAGCCCGATACCTGGGCACATAACATTTTCAGGTTTGATAAAGTTATCGGCAAAATGAGCCTCAAATCGATCGAGCTTGTTGAAAACGGCGCCGCAAGAGCGGTTATCCGTGTGAAGCACACATATAACGGTTCATATCTTACTCAGGATTTCATTCTCGCAACCGAAAGCAAGCATCTTCGCGTTAAGTGCAGAGTTCTCTGGCAGGAGCCTCTCACCATTCTCAAAATGCCCGTTACCGTTGACGGCGAAAACCCGATTTCAACCTATGAAATTCCTGCGGGCTATATCAAGAGACCCTGCAACGGCGAAGAAGAGCCCGCTCTCACCTGGGGTGATATAACAGCAGGTTCAGACAGCCGCAAGGGTGTTGCGCTTATCAGCGACGCAAAATACAGCTATGATTGCCCGGGAAACACTCTCAGGCTCACAATGCTCAGAAATTCAATCTTTGCAGACCATTATTCAGACAGACCCGATGCTGATTTCAGCTATTGCGATGAAGGTCTTCACAGATTTGAATATGCGGTTTATCCCCATAGCGGTGAGGCTGAAACAAGCGGAATTCAAAAGCTTGCAGCTCAGTTCAATTCCCGCCTTGTTGCTGTGCCTGCGGGCTATCACAAGGGTGAGCTTCCCCGAGAAAAGAGCTTTATCAGCATCAACAAGCCCAATATCCGCCTTGAGTCCTTCAAATTCTGCGAGGACGGCTCGGGTGATATTGTGATGCGTCTTTGTGAAACAGACGGCAAGGCCGTAAGAGTTGCAATCGTCTGTGATATCGCAGATGCGGGCTTCTATGCCGACTTCAGAAAGTTTGAGGTAAAAACCTTCCGCATAAACAGCGAAGGCTATGTTGCCGAAACAGATTATCTCGAAGGAATAGCAAAATAATAAATTAAAGCCCGGATTCTTATGCGAATTCGGGCTGTTTGAATTAAGAAAGGCGGTGCGTATATGGCTTGGATATGGCTTAACGAAAAAGAATATCCCGAATTCCAACTGAACCGTTATAACACTCTTTATGACTGTGAAAACAAGAACACAAACGAATATAATTATTGCGTTGTTGAATTTTGTAAGGAACTCTCTTTCAAAAAGAAAATAAAACTGTTCAGATTCCGTGTGAGCGCAGATAACGAATATATCCTTCATATCAATGATGAGCTTATCGGAATCGGCCCTGCCTCGGCAGGTGGTGATTTTCTTTGCACAGGCAAAGCGCCGAAGCATTACGCCGATAAATATGAGCTCGGTATATCAGGAGAAAATATTGCCATATCGTCAAAAGTTCGGCTTCAGCCCGAAATGCTTACGGGTTATTCAAGAGGTCACGGCGGATTTTATTTTGAAGGCGAATTTCTTTTTGATGACGGCTCAAGTGAAAAAATCGCTTCAGATTCTTCGTGGCTTGTCCGTGTTAACGGCGTCTATAACGGATATGAAAGCTTTGATTCAGCGCTTGCGAACGCAGAGTTTATCAATGCAACCGAAATTGATGATATATGGAATGCGGTTGATTCGTATATTCCTCCGCTTTCAATCAACTGCGTAAAAAGAGATGAAATCAAGCTTTTAAAAGGCGAAAAAAAGGCTGTCAGAATTGATTTTGACAGAATTTACGGCGTTTATCCAAAGGTTATATCCGATGGAGCTTGCAATATTGTGTTGAAAACAAGTGAACTTGAAGGTCAGGAAGAAACGGTTGAGAATATTGTTTTTGGCAATGGTGCAAACGAATATATGTCATTCCGAATGCACAGTGCGGGCACAGCCTTGCTTGAAATTGAAAACGCAGATGATAAAGATATATCGCTTGATGTTTCGTTTATCGCAACCTGGTATCCGATAACTGCAGAGGGCAGCTTTGAAACAGATAATGCCGATCTGAATAAGATTTATGATGTTATAAAGCATACTCTCAGAATCTGCCGACAGACTCTTCATCTTGACAGCACCAAGCATCAGGAATTGCTTGCCTGCACGGGCGATTATTATATCGAGAGCCTTATGACAATGTTTTGCTACGGAGATATGCGCCTTGCCGAGTTTGACCTTATGCGCACTGCCGATTGGATCTGCGCAAACAACGGCGTTATGTTTCACACAACATACAGCCTCATCTGGGTGCAGATGCTTCACGATGTTTATATGATAACGGGCAAAAAAGAATTGCTTTTATATTGCAGAAAAGCGCTTGATGCCTTGCTTTCAAGGTTTGAAAGCTATATCGGCGAAAATAATGTTATTGATAATCCGCCCGATTTTATGTTTGTTGACTGGACGGTTATTGACGGCTTTTCGATGCACCATCCTCCGAAGGCGCTCGGTCAGACTGTGCTGAATTGTTTTTATTATAAAGCCCTTGTTGAAGCGGAAAAGATATATTCATATATAGGCGAAACGGATTTTGCCGAAAAGCTGAATGAAAAATCAATCCGTTTCAAAGAACAGTTCAACAAAGTGTTTTTCGATGAAGAAAAACAGCTTTATTTTGACGGATTGGGCACTCCTTACGGCGGCGAAAAACATTATCATCCCGCAAATGTAAACAAAAAATATTTTTCAAAATATCCCAATATTCTTGCTTCGCTTTACGGGATTGCAGATGAAAAGCTTGCGGTTGATATTCTTGAAAGAATAATTTTTGATGAAGAATTGCAGGATATTCAGCCTTATTTTATGCATTATCTTCTTTGTGCCGTGAGAAAATATAATCTGTTTGATAAATACGGAATGAAGCTTATTTCTCGCTGGGCAGAGATTGTCAACGAATGCGATAAGGGGCTCAAAGAAGGTTGGCTTGCTCCCGAAGAAGGGTATTCTTTTGACCATTCCCACGCTTGGGGAGGCACACCTGCATATCAGCTGCCCGCGGCAATAACAGGATTTGAAATTGTTGAGGCGGGAATGAAAAAAATCAGGTTTTCACCCGAACTTTACGGGCTGAATTATGCAAAAATCAATATTCCCACTGAATACGGAATGATAGAATTTTATGCTGAAAAAGGAAAAAATGCGGTCATAAATGCGCCTGAAGGCATAGAAATAATAACGGAGTGATTTTATGAGAATTCTTGAAGGAATAAAACCCGAAAAAGTTTTTGAATATTTTGAAGATATTTCAGCCATACCCAGAGGCTCGGGAAATACAGATAAAATAAGAGATTATTGTGTTGAGTTTGCCAAAAAGAGAAATCTTGAATATGTTGCCGATGAAGCGGGGAATGTTATTATTTTTAAGCCCGCTTGCAAAAGCGGAAGCAAAGAGCCTGTTATTATTCAGGGACATCTCGATATGGTTTGGGAAAAGGATGAATCAAGCCCGATTAATTTTGAAACAGACGGTCTTGAGCTTGAGGTTGACGGCGATTTTGTTCGCGCAAAAGGAACAACCCTCGGCGGCGATGACGGCATAGCTGTTGCTATGGGTCTTGCGCTTCTTGATTCGGATTATATTGTTCATCCTCCTCTTGAAATTCTTTTTACTGCTGATGAAGAGGTTGGAATGAGCGGAGCAGAGGGCATTGACGCTTCTGTGCTCAAAGGCAAACGTATGATTAACCTTGATTCCGAAGCGGAAGGCGTTTTGTGGGTAAGCTGTGCAGGCGGCGTAAGGGCTGATATATCTTTCAAAGCTGAAGTTGAGCCGAACACAAAAAACACCTTTGAAATTGCGGTTTCGGGGCTTCATGGCGGTCATTCGGGCGCAGAAATTCATAAGGGTTATGCAAACGCAAACAAGGTTATGAGCCTTGTTCTTGAAAAGCTTTCAGATAAATGCAGTTTTTCAGTTTGTGAAATAAACGGCGGAACAATGGATAACGCAATAACAAGAGAATGCAGATGCGTTGTTGCTTCAGATGATAATATCTGCGAAGCAGTGTCTGAAATTTCAGATTTGGTTGTTTCAATGTATAAAGATACTGACCCTGAGATGGCTATCACTGCCGCTTTATGCCCGAAAAGCGATTTTGCAATGGATAATAACAGCACCCTGAGTGTTATCGGCCTTATAAATGAACTCCCTTACGGTGTTATTGCAATGAGCAAAGAGATTGAAGGTCTTGTTGAAACCTCGCTCAATCCCGGTGTGCTTAAAACTGAAGGCAATACCGTTTCGCTTTGCTTTTCTGTCAGAAGCGGAAAAAATAAAGAGAAAGAAAAACTTTGCGATGTTCTTTGCGGCATATGCAAAAAATATAACAGCAACATTTCTTTCAGAAGCTCATACCCCGCGTGGGAATTCAAAGAAAATTCAGCTCTTCGTGACACTATGTCAACGGTTTACCGTGAGATGTTCGGCAAAGAAATGGAAATTACTGCCATTCACGCAGGCCTTGAATGCGGAATTTTCTGCGGAAAGATTGAGGGGCTTGACTGTGTATCTTTAGGCCCCGATATGGCGGATATTCATACTCCGTATGAACGCCTGAGCATTTCTTCGTGCGAAAGAGTGTGGAATTATCTTCTTCGCGTGCTTGAAACAATCTGATGTTGCAGATTTTCGAAAGTCTGCCTATGCTCAGATAGAAATTGATTATTTCACTCGCATAAAGAATAAAAATATAACCCTTTACGGAATATTTCGGCAAAAGGAATATGACCATTGCAACACAAAGAGCAGAATCAATGATGTTATATCTCATTGAATAAATCTGCTGATCAAGGCCTTTGAGCATTCCGTCGGTTATCATATCCGTATACATTATCGGAACAAGCGGTGAGAGTATTCTTATATACATCACCGCTTCGTTTGATTTATAAACAAGCTTTGAAATTGACGGCGCAAAAACAGCGCATAATACGGCGCATATAACAGAAAAAAAGAATGTTCTTTTCAGATTTCTTGAAACACAGCCGTCAATTCCGTTTTTGTCGCCGATTTCATTCATTTTGGCAAGTTCCGGCACAATAAGCGATGAAAGAGATGCAAGAACAGCGCTCGGAAAAAGAAGAAGCGGCAATGCCATACCGTGAATGTTGCCGTATGCAGCAAGCGCCGCTTCGCCGCCTTCACCCGATTTTCTGAAGCCTTTCGGAATAAGCAGATGTTCAACCGTCAGCAATGCGCTTCTTATGCACGTGCCCGCAGCATCAGGCAGTGCAACGCGAAGCATTCTTGCAATATTGAGAGGGGATTTATCTGTTTTCTTTGATATGGTGAATTTTTTCAGCAAAGAAGAAAGTGAAAACGAAAAAACTTCTGCAGCGGTCATTCCTGCAACAATTGCTATGCAGGCGAGAGATGCGTTGAATGAGTGCAGATTCGAAATAAGAAACACAACAACGGCAATCTTAAAGCATTGCTCAAGCATCTGCACAGTGGAATATTGCGGGATTTTCTGAACTGCCGTAAAATATCCGCCAAGGGCTGCAGACATTGCAACAAACGGAAGGCTCAGCGAGAGAATGCGAAGAGGTAAAGCTGTCTGTGAATCGGATATCCACGAAATGCTGATGTAGTTCGAAAATAAAAAAAGAACAATGCCGATAATTGAGCCGCAGATGCCTGCATATGTAACACACATTGCAACCGATGAATTCATATCGTTTTTTCCGTGAGTGTTGATTTCAACGGCAACTCTTGTTGTGGCAAGCTTTATTCCTGCGGATGAAAATGTTGTTGCAAGCGAATAAACCGTCATCACAAGCTGAAAAAGACCCATTCCCGCCGAGCTTATTTTTGCGGTCAGATATGCGTTGAACCCAACTGCCGCACAGCGCATAACAAGATTAACGGCGGTCATAATGGCGGTGTGTTTCATAAGCATTGATTTTTTCATAATTTACCTCTTTCACGGTTGAAAAAAATAATTTGTTATAATATAATTGAATAAAATAATTTAAAAGGTGATTTTATGAGTAAGTTTATGAAAATAACAGCAGTTATACTTGTTTTTGCTGTTTTGTTCGGGGTTTCTCCCGTATCCTATGCAAGCGGTGAAATGCCCGAAGTTGTTGAATACGGCTTTGTGAACTGCAACGGTGCGGATATTGAATACGGAATTTACGGTTCAAAAGACGCTGAGCCGCTTCTCCTTCTTCCCCCCAACGGCGGAGATATGCATAGCTTTGATGACAGCATTCTGCCCGAAATGGCAGAACATTTTAAGGTTATAACTGTTTCGCCCAGAGGAACAGGCAATTCCGATTGGATTGAAGGAACAATGAATTTTGAAACAATGAGCGATGATCTTGCGATTGTTCTTGATTATCTCGGAGTTGAAAAAACAAACATTTTCGGCTTCAGTGACGGCGGCAATCTCGGCTTCGTTTTTACTCTTGCATATCCCGAAAAGGTTAAATCGCTTGTTGTAATGGGTTCAAATATCAACACTTGGGGAACAAACACTTTTGATCAGATTCAGATAACTTATCAGTATATTGTTCTTTGCATTGAAGCGTGGCTCAAGGGTGATGAAGAAACCAAGATACGCAGAGATATAAAAGGAATGATGGTCGGTCAGCCGAGCCTTACATTTGAAGATATATCGGCAATCAATGTTCCCGTTTTCAATATTTACGGTGAGCACGATATGATTCAGCGCTGGCATTCGAAAAAAATAACAAAATCAATCAGCGGCGCAAAGGAACTTATGATTATCGGCGGCGGACACAGCACCTGCTTTGAATATACAGACTCAATTATCAATCCCGCATTGCTTGATTTTTACGGCGTAACGGAGGGTTGATAAATGAAAAAAGCTTCAAAAATAATTCTCGGAGCTTTTGGCGCGGTTGGCGGATATTTTGCCGTCACCGCGGGAGCGTATATGCCTTTCGTGATTAAAGAGGCCAAGAAAAAATATCGCGATGATTGCGGATATCTTATGATTCTCGGCGGAGATATTATCGGAGCAGACACACCGAGCCCTCAGCTTTTTGAAAGAATGAAGTCTGCAGCGGAATATCTCAAAGAAAACGAAAAATGTTTTGTTGTTCCTTGCGGCGGATGTTTCAGACCCGGTCAGAAAAAATCCGAAGCAAATATTATTGCCGATTATCTCATTGAGCAGGGCATAGACGAAAAAAGAATAATTCCTGAAGATAAGTCAACAACAACTTTTGAGAATTTTGTTTTTGCCGCAGAAATAATAAAAGCGCATTCGGGCAAGGAGCTTTCAGATAACGATATAGCTTTCTTATCGTCTGATTATCATATCTTCAGGTCATCCGTTATTGCGAAATGCTGCGGAATGGGCAAAGTCGGCAAGGTCAGCTCACCCACACCTTCCGAAGCTTATAAAAGATTTGTAAGAGAGTATTTTGTTGGCTATGACCTTTTGTGGAGAGTCATAACAAAAAAATATACGGATTGATGTTTTTGCTGTCTGTCAGACGCGCTTTTTCTATATAAAAAGTATATTGACATTGATTTTGTTCTATGTTAAAATAAACAAAATTTAATATAAAGGTTTTGACGGGGAGGGCGGCATAAATGTGCTCTCAAGAGAGTCGGCGGTTGGTGAAAGTCCGATGAGCGGCAGATGCTTGTTGTAGCCCCTGAACCGAAAGGAAGAAAGTGCTTTCGCATCAGTAGAACCTTTCCGTGATTGCTGCGTTAATGCATAGGGCTTGTCAGAGCCCAAAGAGCGGCACATTGAGTGTGCAATTTGAGTGGTACCGCGGGTAAATTTACTCGTCTCATTGATTTATTTTAAATCCGTGAGGCGATTTTTTTATTGTCTCACAAAAGAAGAAAGGATGATTTCTTATGGCAAAAGAGCTTGCCAAACAGTACGATCCCAAAAATGTTGAAGACCGTATTTATGATTTCTGGCTTAAGGGAAAGTATTTTCACGCAAAAACAGAAAACGATAAAAAACCTTACACAATCGTAATTCCTCCTCCCAACATCACGGGTCAGCTTCATATGGGTCACGCCCTTGATAACACTCTTCAGGATATTCTTATCCGTTGGAGAAGAATGCAGGGCTATGATGCACTCTGGCTTCCCGGCACAGACCACGCTTCAATCGCAACAGAAGCAAAGATTGTTGAAGCAATGGCAGCTGAAGGCATCACCAAAGATGATCTCGGAAGAGAAGGTTTCCTTGTCCGTGCATGGGAATGGAAAGAAAAATACGGCGGCCGTATTATCGAACAGCTTAAGAAGATGGGCTCTTCCTGCGACTGGGACAGAGAACGTTTCACCCTTGACGAAGGATGCAGCAGAGCGGTTCGTGAAGTTTTTGTGGGACTTTATGAGAAAGATCTTATATACAGAGGCAACAGAATGGTTAACTGGTGCCCTTACTGCAACACTTCAATTTCCGATGCAGAGGTAGAGTATGATGAGCAGGACGGCAATTTCTGGCATCTTCTTTACACCGTTAAGGAAACAGGCGAACAGCTTGAGCTTGCAACAACAAGACCCGAAACAATGCTCGGCGATACAGCTGTTGCTATCAACGCAGAAGACGAAAGATATGCTCATCTTCACGGATGCCATGTTATTCTTCCTCTTCTCAACAAAGAAATTCCCATCGTTTGCGATGAACACGCAGATATGACAAAAGGAACGGGTGTTGTTAAGATCACTCCCGCTCACGACCCCAACGACTTTGAAGTTGGCAAACGCCATAACCTTCCTATGGTAAGAACATTCACCTATGACGGTTATATGACAGGCGCAGCTGATAAGGCTGTTTATGACGAACTTGTTGCAAGCGGTAAGGCTGCGGCTGATGAACCCGAAGTTCTCGATTGCGGCAAGTATGCGGGTATGACAACAAAAGAGGCAAGAAAGGCTATTCTTGAAGATCTTGAAGAAGGCGGATATATCAAATATATTGAGCCCATCAAGCATGAAGTCGGCACTTGCTACCGTTGCAGCACCAATATCGAGCCTATGGTTTCAAAGCAGTGGTTCGTTCGTATGGAGCCTCTTGCAATACCTGCTATTGAAGCTGTTGAAAAGGGCGAAACAGTTTTTGTTCCCGAACGCTTCACAAAGAACTATATGAACTGGATGCGCGGCACCCGTGACTGGTGTATCTCCCGTCAGCTTTGGTGGGGTCACCGTATTCCTGCGTGGTATTGCGCAGATTGCGGCGCGGCAACAGTTTCAAAAACAGATATCGATTGCTGCCCCCATTGCTCAAGCAAGAATATTGAGCAGGATGGCGACACTCTTGACACCTGGTTCTCATCAGCTCTCTGGCCTTTCTCAACTCTCGGCTGGCCTGATGAAACACCCGATCTCAAGCATTATTATCCCACAAGCACCCTTGTTACCGGCTATGATATTATCGGATTCTGGGTAAGCCGAATGATATTCTCGGCTCTTGAATATACAGGTCAGGTTCCCTTTGATACCGTTCTTATTCACGGTCTTGTAAGAGATGCTCTCGGAAGAAAGATGTCAAAATCTCTCGGCAACGGTATCGATCCGCTTGAAATTATTGATCAGTACGGCGCTGATGCTCTCAGACTTACTCTCGCAACAGGCAACAGCCCCGGAAACGATATGAGATTCTCTGACGAAAAGGTAAGCGCAAGCCGTAACTTTGCAAACAAGCTCTGGAATGCATCAAGATTCATTCTTATGAATATCGGTGATGATGAAATTCCCTGTGAGCTTCCCGCAGAGCTTGCTCTTGAAGATAAGTGGATTATCAGCCTTGCAAACAGACTTGCAAAGGATGTAACCGATAACCTCGAAAAGTTCGAGCTTGGTATTGCAATTGCAAAGCTTTATGATTTCATCTGGGATGTATTCTGCGATTGGTATATCGAAATTGCAAAAATCCGTCTTCAGAAGGGCGGCGATGAAGCTCAGACAGCAAAGCAGGTTCTTGTTTGGGTTATGGATAAAATCCTCAAGCTTCTTCATCCCTTTATGCCTTTCATAACAGAAGAAATCTGGCAGACAATTCCTCACGAAGGCGAATCAATTATGATTTCGGCTTGGCCCGAGTTTGACGATGCTCTTTCATTCTCTGCAGAAGAAGCCGAGATGGAAAGAATTATGACCGCAGTCCGTGCAATCCGTAACCGCAGAGCTGAAATGAATGTTCCTCCTTCAAAGAAGGCTAAGGTATATATTGCAACAGCTCATAAGGCAACCTTTGAAAAGGGCGGCGTGTTTATGCAGAAGCTTGCAAGCGCTTCTGAAGTTGAAGTTTCAGATGCTTTCGAGCTTGAAGGTGCGGTATGTATTGTTACAAACGACGCAAAGATTTATATTCCTATGGGTGAACTTGTTGATTTTGAAGCAGAAAAAGCAAGACTTAACAAGGAACTTGCAGCAGTGCAGAAGGATCTCGATTTTGTAAACAATAAGCTTTCAAACGAAAACTTTGTTGCAAAGGCTCCCGCAAACGTTGTTGCAGCCCAGAGAGAACAGGCTGAAAAATATGCCGAAAAGATTGCAATGCTCAAAGAAAGCATCGCAAAGCTCGGATAATCAGATTGCCTCACTAAGCGAAGAACAAAAGAAACAAAATTAATATTATATGGCTTACATAAGAAATTATCCTGTGTAAGCCATATTTTATAACAGTATATTTTGTTTTTTTGATGTTTCTTTTTAGCAGTTTTCCCGAACTTGACGTATACACATACGCCCGTCGTTCGGAGAAAAACGTCTTCTTCACCTTATTGAGACAATCTTTGACTGGTGGTTATTTATGAATTGTAATGAAGCTATAGAATACATACATTCTCTTGAAAAATTCGGAATAAAGCCCGGAATGGAGCGTATAAGAGCGCTTTGCGCCGAGCTTGGCAATCCGCAGGATAAGCTTAAGGTTATTCATATTGCGGGAACAAACGGCAAAGGCTCAACTTCAACCGTTATTTCAAACATTCTTCGCAAAAGCGGTTATAATACGGGACTTTTTATATCTCCTTATGTCACCGATTTCAGAGAGCGCATTCAGTATAACGGCAATATGATTGAAAAAAACGAGCTTGCCGAATGCGTTGAAAAAGTAAAATCAGCAATTGATAAGCTCTCTGCCAAGAATATTCAGCCAACCGAATTTGAAGCTGTGACAGCCGCCGCTTTTCTTTATTTTGAAAAGAAAAAATGCGATTTTGTTGTGCTTGAGGTCGGCCTTGGCGGCAGGCTTGATTCAACGAATGTTATTCTTGCGCCCTATGTGAGTGTTATAACAAGCATTTCGCTCGACCATACTGCAATTCTCGGAGATACCATAGAAGAGATCGCCGCAGAAAAAAGCGGAATAATCAAATTCGGAGCAGAAACGGTTGTTTATCCTTTTCAGGATGAAAAAGCAATGGCGGTTATCAGAAAAACCTGCGAAGAAAAATGCAACACGCTCAGGATTCCCGATGTAAGCAAGCTTGATATCATCGGCGAATTTCTTGATGGCACACAGGCTGTTTATGACGGAATCGGGTTTGTTCTTCCTCTTGCGGGTGAGCATATGATTTACAATACCTGCACCGCAATTGAGGCAGTGCGCTCGCTTTCACGCCTTGGTATAGTTGTTAGCGAAAACGCAATAAAAGAGGGCATAGAAAGCACGATAATGCCTGCAAGAACAGAGCTTATAAAGAAGAAACCTGTTGTGATTCTTGACGGCGGCCATAACGAAGGCTGCGCCGATGCTCTTTCGTCATTTATCGGCAGACATCTTTCAGACAAGCGTATTGTTATGGTCTGCTCGATTATGGCAGATAAAGATTATGAATCATATCTTTCTGCGGTTGCGCCTCTTGCTGAAACATTCATTGCAACAAAAGCAGATGTGCCAAGAGCAATGAGCAGCGCAGAACTTGCAGAAAATGCAAAGAAATATTGCGGGAACTGCTATGATATTTCAGACCCTTCAAAAGCAATAACCGCAGCTCATAATATTCTTCAGAGCGATGATGCGCTTGTGGTTTGCGGTTCGTTTTATCTTGCGGGAGAAATCAGAGATAATTTACTTAATTTTTAATATTGATATTACAATTCAACAAATTTTTTAAACTCAATCCCTTATCCTTGGTGATAAGGGATTTTTATTTTTTAAGGAGTGGAAAAATGGCAATAAAAATAACTTCTGAGCCGATGAGGTTAACAATAGGCCTGATAGGTGAAATTGACCATCATAACGCCGCTGTGCTCAGACTTGAAGCGGACGAAGCAATTCAGTCATCGCTGACACCGAATGTGCGCCTTGACTTCGGCGAAGTAACTTTTATGGACAGCTCAGGGATAGGCTTTGTGCTGGGCAGATACAGAATTGTTGAAAGCTACGGAGGCAATGTTGAGGTTGTTAACCTTTCCGGCAGACTTTATTCGATGATGCAGCTTGCAGGGCTTGAAAAACTTGTGAAATTAAAAAGAAAAAAGGAAGTAAAACAATGAAACCGATTAACGAACTTAAAATGCAGCTTGAAAGCCGCTCTGTAAATGAATCGTTTGCAAGAGCAGCGGTTGCGGCGTTTGCTGCTCAGCTTGATCCCGATATAGAAGAATTATCCGATATAAAAACCGCTGTGAGTGAAGCGGTAACAAACTGTATTGTTCACGCTTATCCGAAGAGAGTCGGGATTATTTATATTTCAGCTTCGATTTATGAGAACGGAGTTTTTAAGGTGAAAATAAGAGATAAAGGCTGCGGAATCGATGATGTAAAACAAGCAATGGAGCCGCTTTTCACAACTCTCGGCGGCGAAAGGGCGGGCCTCGGTTTTGCTGTTATGGAAAGCTTTTGCGACAGGATAAGAGTTTCGTCAAAACCCGAAAAGGGCACAACGGTTATTCTTGAAAAGCGTATAAATACGCGCGGAGTATCGGATGACTGAACTTAAAACAGAGCGAAACAGACTTGTTGAAGAAAACCTCGGTCTTGTTTATGCCTGCGCCAACAGATTCCGAGGAAGGGGAGCGGAATATGACGATATGTTTCAGGCGGGTTGCGTTGGGCTTATCAAGGCCGCGGATAATTTTGATGCATCAAGAGGATTTTCATTTTCAACATATGCCGTTCCTGTTATTCTCGGCGAAATAAAGCGTATTTTTCGGGATGGCGGTACGGTTAAAGTCGGCCGTGCAGTTAAAGAAAAATCAAGAGCGGCAATGAAAAAGAAGGAGCAGATAGCGGTTGAACTCGGACGTGAGCCAACCGTAAGCGAGCTTGCGGAAAGCCTCGGCACCGATGTTGCCGAAGCGGCAATGCTTCTCAATGCATCAATGCCCGCTGTGTCTCTGACGGCGGAAGAAGGGGAAAGCGCAATTGATATTCCAGTTGATTCTCCCGAAGACGAGGTGTCGGATTTTCTTGCTCTGCGTCAGGTGATTGAATCTCTTGAAGATCGTGACAGAAAAATGATTGAATTAAGATATTATAAAGGTCTGACTCAATCAAAAACCGCAAAAATTCTCGGAATGACACAGGTTCAGGTTTCACGGCGCGAAAAGACCGTTCTTGAATATATAAGAAAAAAATTAACAGCATAGCATTGACAAATCAATATATAAATATTAAACTTAAATGCGGCGGGTTTCTGCCGCATATTTTTATTTTTCGGAGTGATATCAATGATAAAAAACATTCCCAACGGTGTATATCCCACCATGGTAACTCCTTTTACGGATGATAACAAAATCGATTATAACGGCGTTTCGCAGATACTTGAGTGGTATTCAAAAAACGGTGTTGACGGCATTTTTGCAATTTGCCAGTCAAGCGAAATATTCTTCCTTTCATTTGAAGAAAGGCTTGAACTTCTCAAGTTTATTATGAAAAACAAGCCTGCCGATATGAGCGTTGTTGCATCGGGCCATACCGCCGACGATATTGACAGACAGATATACGAAGCAAATGCATTTATTGCAGAAGGTATTGATGCATATGTATTTATTGCAAACCGTTTTGCAAAGCAGGATGAGGATGATTCTGTATTTCTTAAGAATTACGAGAAAATGGTTTCTTCAATCCCTGAAATCGGTCTCGGAGTTTATGAGTGTCCTTATCCTTATAAGCGCCTTATAGCTCCTGAAACTCTCAGACAGTGCGCTCTTGACGGCAGACTTAAATTTCTTAAGGATACCTGTTGCAGAATAGGCGAAATTGAAGCTAAGCTCAAGGCTGTTGAGGGTCTTGGTCTTAAGATTTATAATGCAAATTCGGCAACTCTTCTTGAATCGCTCAGAGCGGGCTGCGCAGGTTTCTCGGGCGTTATGGCTAACTTCCACCCGGAGCTTTATTCATGGCTTTGCAAGAATTATGAGTCAGAGCCCGAAATGGCAGAGAAAGTTCAGGCATTCCTTGCTTTTGCGTCTCTTGCCGAATGCCAGATGTATCCCGTGAATGCAAAGTATCATATGGGCCTTTGCGGCCTCGATGTGGGCTATAACTGTCGCGTTAAGGATGCATCACTTTTCACTGAGGGCAACAAAAAAGAAATCAATCAGATGTTTATGGTTGAAAACATGTTTAAAGAAATGTTAAATATTAAATAATTGTTGCAAAAATGAACATTTCGCTTTAATTTATATATTGATTTATTTATATACTTATGATAAAATTATAATGTAACATTTTGGCGAAAAATAAATTATTTGGAGGAAATCAAAATGGCACAGAAAAAGACCGTATTCCTTACCGGTGCTTCGGGCACAATGGGTTGGGAAGGCTTTAAGCAGTTCTATGCAAAGAAAGATCAGTTCAACATTGTTGTTCTTCTCAGAGACAGTGAAAAGAACAGAAAGCAGTTTGCTCCTTATATGAACGATCCTTCCGTTAAAATCGTTTGGGGCGACCTCAAGAAGTATGAAAGCGTTCTTGAATGTGTAAACGGTGCAGACTATGTTCTTCATGTAGGCGGTATGGTTTCACCTTCAGCTGACTATTATCCCATCGCAACAATCAAAACAAACGTTGGTGCGGCTCAGAATATCGTTAAGGCTGTTAAAGCTCAGCCCGATCCCGACGCAGTTAAGGTTGTTTATATCGGTACTGTTGCAGAAACAGGCGAAAGAGACGATCCTATTCATTGGGCTCGTACAGGTGACCCCATCAAAATCAGCGTTTATGACCACTATGCAACTTCAAAGGTTATCGCTGAATCAATCTTTGCTGAGTCAGGTCTTAAGCATTGGGTATCGCTCCGTCAGTCAGGTATTCTCTATCCTGAAATCGTTAAGAATATGGAACCCATTATGTATCACGTTGTTATCAACGGTGTTCTTGAATGGGCAACAGTTGAAGATTCAGGCCGTCTTCTTGTTAACGTTTGCGGCGATGACATTCCCGAAGAATTCTGGAGAAGATTCTACAACATCGGTTCCGGTGCTCAGTACAGAATTACCAATATGGAATTTGAAGAGCTTCTTCTGGGCAAGTGCGGTCTTGGCCTTGGTGACCCCAAAAAGCTGTTTGACCCCGACTGGTTTATCA
>JAZLBI010000111.1:0-4219 GCA_045613625.1 Acutalibacteraceae bacterium
GAACAATCTATAAGCTCATAATCAATCCAATTATCTGCTTTTCTCATAATTTACACATCCAATCTCTGCTGACCGGGCATTGCAAGCCCCAAATGAGCATAGCCCGCGGGAGTTACCATTCTGCCTCTCGGAGTGCGGCTGAGGAAGCCGACCTGCATAAGATAAGGCTCATAAACATCCTCAATCGTAACCGCTTCTTCACCGATTGCCGCCGCAATGGTTTCAAGACCTACAGGGCCGCCGTTATAATTCTTTATCATCGTTTTAAGAATGAGTCTGTCAATCGAATCAAGACCCAATTCGTCAATTTCCATTCTGTCGAGCGCAAGTGACGAAGCTTCTTTTGTTATTTCGCCCTCACACATAACCTGAGCAAAGTCTCTTGCTCTTTTGAGAAGTCTGTTTGCAATTCGGGGTGTGCCTCTTGAACGCGATGCGATTTCAAGCGCGCCCTCAGGGTCGATATCAATATCAAGTATTCCCGCACTGCGCTTTACAATGCTTGAAAGCTGCTCGGGAGTATAAAGCTCCAATCTGAGAATAACGCCGAAACGGTCACGCAGAGGAGCACTGAGCTGACCCGCTCTTGTTGTTGCGCCAACAAGCGTAAATTTATGCAAATCAAGACGGATTGACCTTGCCGAAGGGCCTTTGCCGATAATAATATCGAGCACATTGTCTTCCATTGCAGGATAAAGCACTTCTTCAACCGCTCTTGAAAGGCGGTGGATTTCGTCAATAAAAAGAACATCGCCTTCGTTGAGATTCGTAAGAAGAGCCGCAAGGTCGCCCGGTTTTTCAATTGCGGGGCCGCTCGTTACACGGAAGTTAACTCCCATTTCGTTTGCGATAATACCCGCAAGGGTTGTTTTGCCCAGACCCGGAGGGCCGTAAAGCAAAACGTGGTCAAGCGGCTCGTTTCTGCGGCGCGCCGCTTCAATATATATCGAAAGATTTTCTTTTACTTTATCCTGACCGATATACTCCTCGAGCACCTTCGGTCTGAGAGAAATTTCTATGTCATTATCTTCCGATGATGAAAATTCGGGAGCAACTATTCTGTTTTCAAAATCAAAATCCATAATTATCCCCCTGCATTAAAAATTCTTTGCAAGCTGTTTGAGCGCCTGCTTTATCATTTCTTCTGTTGAAAGATTGCCGTCAAGTCTGCCGACTGCGATGCTTGCTTCGGACTTGCTGTAGCCAAGCATAACAAGAGCATTAACCGCATCCTCGCCCGCATAGCTGACGGTTGCTTTCTGAGCGGCTGCAATATTGCCGAGAGTTTCGGAGCTTGTTGCAAAGCCTTCAAGCTTGCCTTTGAGTTCAAGCACAACTCTCTGCGCAATTTTCGGGCCTACACCCTGAGCTGCGGTTATCGCCTTCACGTCTCCGCCCGCAACACTGACAGCGAGCATATCGGGGGTAAGCTGAGAAAGAATTGCAAGAGCGGCTTTGGGGCCAACGCCCGAAACACCGGTTAACATTTTGAAACAGTCAAGCTCATTCTTCTCTGCAAAGCCGAAAAGGTCAAGCGCATCTTCACGCACATTAAGATGCGTAAAAAGAGTTTGTGCCTCGCCTATCGGTGCACACTTGCGAAGAGTGTTGCCTGTCACAAAAAGTCTGAACGCAACACCTGAGCAATCTATTGCAACGCTGTTTTCATCAACAAAAACAACCGTACCTGTTAAGCTGTAAAACATAATTCAAGCTCCCTTATCTTCTGTTAAGCTGACCTATCAGCGACCCCGCACTGTGGCAATGGCAGATTGCCATTGCAAGAGCGTCGGCGGCATCATCGGGCTTCGGAATTTTTTCGAGGTTCAGCATAATCCTTGTCATTTCCTGAACCTGCTTTTTTTCTGCTCTTCCGTAGCCAACAACACTCTGCTTGACCTGAAGCGGAGTATATTCATATATCGGCATTTTCGCCTTCTGCGCGGCAAGCACAAGAGCACCTCTTGCCTGAGCAACATCAATTGCCGTTTTCTGGTTTGTGTTGAAAAACAGCTTTTCAATTGCCAGCGCATCGGGTCTGTATCTTTCGATTATCATACACGCACAGTCATAAATTCTTTCAAGCCTTTCATTGAAAGGTGTATGCGCTTCGGTTGTTATTGCACCGAAATCAAGCATACGAAAATGATTGTTGTTATATTCAACAACTCCGTAACCGACTATTGCGTAGCCGGGGTCAATTCCCAAAACTATCATTTCTTGTTTGACTCTCTTTCACGCACTACCATTCTTGTGGGTGTGCCTTCAAGGCCGAAAATTTCTCTTATCTGATTGTCAAGATATCGCTGATAGCTATAGTGGAAAAGCTCAGCATTGTTGACAAAGCAGACGAATGTTGGCGGTCTTGTTGAAGCCTGAGTCATATAGTATATCTTGAGACGCTTGCCCTTATCTGAAGGCGGCTGAACTCTTGCTGTTGCATCTGCAAGAACATCGTTGAGCTTGCCTGTTGAAATTCTCATTGCATTCTGGGTATCAACAAACTTGATAAGTTCAAACAAACGGTCAAGTCTGATTTTTTCTTTTGCCGAAATAAAGATGATGGGAGCATAGGACATGAACGAAAAATCCTTCATAAGCTGTTTTCTCATGCTGTCCATTGTTTTGCCGTCCTTTTCAACGGCATCCCATTTATTGACTGCGATAATGCAGCCCTTGCCCATTTCGTGAGCAATACCCGCAACCTTTGAATCCTGATCGGTGAAACCTTCGGTTGCATCAATCATAATAACGCAGACCTGAGCTCTTTCAACCGCCATTCTTGCTCTGATAACGGAATATTTTTCTATCTGGTCATAAACCTTGCTCTTGCGGCGCAGACCCGCAGTATCAATAAACACAAATTTGCCGTGTTCATTCTCAACAATTGAGTCTGTTGCGTCTCTCGTTGTGCCCGCTATATCGGAAACAATCATTCTGTCCTCACCGAGAACGGCGTTTACGAGAGAAGATTTGCCCGCATTGGGTTTGCCGATAACAGCAACCTTGATTGCAACCGCCTCTTCCTCTTCTGCCGATGCATCGGGAAGATACTTGAGCACTTCATCAAGAAGGTCACCCGTGCCCATACCGTGAACTGATGAAACGGGAATGGGGTCACCAAGGCCGAGATTATAGAACTCATAGAAATCGGGCGGAAGTTCACCCGGAGTATCGCATTTGTTTACGCAAAGTACAACGGGCTTACCGCTCTTCTGAAGCATCGCCGCAACCTCACTGTCTGTTGCAACAACGCCTGAACGGATATCAGTAACAAGAATAATTACATTTGCGCTGTCGATTGCAAGCTGAGCCTGCCTTCTCATCTGTTTGAGAATGATATCATCCGAATGGGGTTCGATACCGCCCGTATCGATAAGAAGAAAGTGTCTGTTAAGCCATTCGCATTCGCCGTAGATTCTGTCTCGGGTAACGCCCGGAGTATCGTCAACTATCGAAAGCCTTGCGCCCACAAGCTTGTTGAAAAGTGTTGATTTGCCGACATTGGGTCTGCCGACTATTGCCACAACATTTGACATTATATATTCCCTCCTGTCAAAGCAGAGAGCAAATCCTCTCCGCTGCTGCCGTTTTGTTTTATCTTTATTCCTAATTTATCCGAAAGTCCGTCAACCGTCATATCATCAAGGAACATATCGCCCTCGCTCCGCAAACAGTTCGGCGGAATTATAAGCTCATCGCCCAAATCAAGCCCGCTGACCGCATCCGCAATATCTCTTCCGCAAAGCAGACCGGAAACCGTTATCATACTGCCGAGAAGTGTGTTTTTTACGGAAACAACATTAACCGAAAGACCGTTGATTTTTTTCTCAGCCTTTTCTGAAAGCTCCGAAATAAGCGGATATGCCGCCTCGCCCGTAACAACTGTAACTCGTCGGTCAAGCTGCTTTACACTGCATTCATCAAGAGCGGTTTCAAATTCATCTTTGAGAAGCGCCCACATTCCGACCCCGTTTTCAAGTTGCGGGAAGCCGTTATAATAATCAGCATCGGGCATCGGCCTTTTGGCTTTGAGATAAAATTCATCCGCCGCATAGGCAATTATCTCGCCGTGTTCAACTTTGAATTTTTCGTTGAAGCGGTCAATTATATCTATCGTTTCACCCGCTGTTTTTTCAGTATAAGGCTCAAGCGGATAAAGACCTTCTCTGTGGTCCGAAAGACCTACAGGCACCGCCGCAATGCTCTGCACTGCAGG
>JAZLBI010000112.1:0-4111 GCA_045613625.1 Acutalibacteraceae bacterium
AAAATGTTTATGATATGCCTTGCAATGAAGAACTTCCTTTGGTTGGTGAAAGATTGCTCACCACGCCCGAATATTGGTCGTATCTGAAGATAGCCGACGGTTGTTCAAACAGATGCACATACTGTGCAATACCTTCAATCAGAGGCAACTACAGAAGCGTTGAATTTGAAACGCTTATCAATGAAGCGTCTCAGCTTGCGGCTGCAGGCACGAAAGAACTTATTCTTATAGCTCAGGATACCACCAATTACGGTGTTGACCTTTACGGCAGAATCCGACTTCCTGAATTGCTTGATGCGCTTTGCGAAATTGACGGAATTGAATGGATAAGAATGCTGTATTGTTATCCTGATAAAATAACGGATGAATTGCTCGAAACAATGGCTCGCCAGCCCAAAGTTCTTCCTTATATTGATTTACCGCTTCAGCACGCCGATGATAAAATTCTTAAGGCTATGAACAGAAGAGGAGACAATGCGTTTCTTCGTGAAACAATAGGCAGAATTCGCAAAGCGCTTCCCGATGCTGTTATCAGAACAACATTTATAGTCGGTTTTCCGGGTGAAGGCGAAGAAGAATTTGAAAACCTTGCTGAGTTTGTCAATGAAATTGAATTCGACCGCCTCGGATGCTTTGAATTTTCACCTCAGGAGGGAACACCTGCGTTTGAAATGGAAGATGATGTTGAAAATGATGTCAAGCTTCGCAGAGGTGAAATTATAATGCAGGATCAGCTTGAAATCGTAATGCTGAAAAATCGGGAGAAAATCGGCAAAACTTATAGAGTGCTTGTTGAAGATTATGATAATTACAGTGACAGCTACAGCGGCAGAACATATATGGATGCTCCGGAAATTGACGGTTGCATTTCCTTCACAACGAATAAAGACTATAATCCGGGAGATTTTGCCGATGTAATTGTAATAGGTGTCAATGATTATGATTTGATTGGCAGAGATATTAACTGTTGAAGGAGCAATTATGAATTTACCTAACAAATTAACTGTTCTCAGAATGATTTTAACCCCATTTTATCTTGCAACGATGCTTATTGAGTTTGAATATCATTATCTTGTTGCTGCAATTATATTTATTGTTGCATCAATCACCGATTTTCTTGACGGTAAGATTGCAAGAAAAAACAATCTGATAACAACATTCGGCAAGCTGTGCGATCCCGTTGCCGATAAAATGCTTACAACTGCGGCGCTTCTTGCTTTTATGAAGCTTGGCCTTTGTGATATATGGGTTGTAATGATTGTTCTTACCCGTGAGTTTGTTGTAACATCTTTCCGTCTTGTTGCAACTTCACAGGGCATCATTATCCCTGCGGGTATATGGGGTAAGCTTAAAACGGCAAGCCAGATGATTTTCTCAATTTTTATTATGATTTCTTTGTATTTCGTTGAAGCTTTCAGCTTTGATTTTGAGAAATTTGACTTTATTTCAAATGTGTTATTATGGATAACCGCAATTCTTGCTGTTATATCAGGCTTAAAATATATAATTGACGGCAAAAAAGAGATTGACTTTTCAATGTAAAACACATATAATACAATAAAATATATCAAATGCAATCGGCGGGTAGAGTACCCGAAATCCGGCATATCAGAGAGGAAGCAGGCAGCTGAAAATGCTTCTTATGGCGGTTCGGTGAAGTGCGCCCGACGGCACACAGAGGGAAATTCAGTATCTCTGTGCGTATGGCTGCGTTAAAGCTTTATGAGTTATAAACAGGAGTGGAACCGCGTTCAAACGCCTCCGTTGTCTTTCGGGACAACGGAGTTTTTTTGTTTAAGGTGTGATTATATGTTCAAGCAGCTCAGAGAAGATATTGCGTGTGTTAAGGACAGAGACCCTGCAGCGCGATCGGCAATTGAAATTCTTTTGCTTTATCCGGGTCTCAAGGCAATCAGACTTCACAGAATTGCAAACAAATTCTATAATAAAAAAATGTTTTTTATGGCTCGGTGGATCTCTCAGCGTGCATCAAAAAAGACAGGCATAGAAATTCATCCCGCCGTTCAAATCGGAAAAAGATTTTTCATTGACCACGGAACGGGGGTTGTTATCGGCGAAACTTGCGTTATCGGCGATGATGTTACCGTTTATCAGGGCGTAACACTCGGCGGTACGGGTAAAGATACAGGCAAAAGACATCCGACAATCGGCAACAATGTAATGATCGGCGCAGGCGCAAAAGTGCTTGGTCCGCTTAATATCGGCGATAATTCCAAAATTGCTTCGGGTGCTGTTGTACTTAATGATATTCCGCCGGATTCAACCGCGGTAGGTGTTCCTGCAAGAGTTGTGAAACGAGAGGGTATGAGGGTTGATGATCTTGATCAGGTTCATATTCCCGACCCCGTTGCGCAGGAAATTGCAAGACTTGAAACCGAAATCATTGAATTAAAAAAACAGATTAATCAGGAGGAAAAATAAATGAGGATTTTTAACACTCTCACCAGAGAAAAAGAAGAATTCAAACCCATAACAGAAGGCGAAGTCAAAATATATGCCTGCGGACCTACTGTTTATAATTTTATTCATATCGGCAATGCAAGACCCATCTGTGTTTTTGATGTTCTGAGAAGATATCTTGAATTCAGGGGATATAAAGTAACTTTTGTTCAGAATTTCACTGATATTGACGATAAAATTATCAAGCGTGCAAACGAAGAGAATTCAACATTTACCGAAGTTTCCGAAAAGTATATTGAAGAGTTCTGGACAGATGCAAAAGGTCTCAATTTCAGACCCGCAAATATCCATCCCAAGGCAACCGAAAATATTGAAAAAATTATCGAAATCGTTCAGGGGCTTATTGATAACGGTCACGCATATGAGGTTGACGGCGATGTTTATTTCAGTCCTCAGTCATTCAAAGAATACGGCAAGCTTTCACATCAGCCTCTTGAAGAGCTTGAAGCAGGCGCAAGAATAATGGTTGGCGATATCAAAAAGAATCCTATGGATTTTGCTCTCTGGAAGTCTGCAAAACCCGGTGAACCCTATTGGGAATCACCTTGGGGCAAGGGCAGACCCGGTTGGCATATTGAATGCTCTGCAATGGTTTGCAGATATCTCGGCGAAAGCATTGATATTCATTGCGGCGGTCAGGATCTTATCTTCCCTCACCACGAAAACGAAATTGCTCAGAGCGAATGCTTCACAGGTAAGCCCTTTGCAAATTACTGGATGCATAACGGCTACATCAATGTTGATAATGTTAAGATGTCAAAATCTCTCGGTAATTTCAAAACGGTTCGTGATGTTGCGAATGTTTACGGTTATGAACCTATCCGTTATCTTATGATTTCATCTTCATACAGAAGCCCCATCAACTACAGCATTGATATTATTGAGCAGTGCAAAGCTTCTCTTTCAAGACTTTACACCTGCCGTGACAGCCTTGACTTTGAGATCAAGAATGCATCAGAAGGTGAACTTTCAGAAGAAATCAAGCAGCAGCTTGATAAGAGAGTTGCTCAGTTTATTGATGCTATGGATGATGACCTCAACACCGCAGACGGCATTGCCGCAGTGTTTGAACTTGTAAGAGACATCAACTCGCTTGTTATCGGCAAGGGTGCTTCAAAAGCAACTGCAGAATATGCTGCAAAGATTTTTGATGAACTTACAGAAGTTCTCGGTCTTGTTTATAACAGAAAAACAGAAACTCTTGATGAAGATATTGATGCAATGATTGCAGCAAGAACAGAAGCAAGAAAGAATAAAAACTGGGCTGAAGCAGACAGAATAAGAGATGAACTCAAGGCTATGGGTATTGTTCTTGAAGATACAGCTCAGGGTGTTAAGTGGCACAGAGAATAATATTTTAAAGCATTATGCCGCATCAGGGTAACCTTGGTGCGGTTTTTTTGTGTAATATATAAAAATTTGCATATATATAAAAATAATATAATTTTATACTTGCAATTTTATCCGTGTTGTGATATAATTCCAAGGCAAATCACACGCAAGGCTATTTTTATTATTAGTGCGGGTAAAAATCCGTTGTAATATCAGGCTTTGCGGCGGTTCGTATCTGACATTAGATACAAAATTTAACTTAGGAGGAAAAACAAATGTCAGTAGTATCAATGAAGCA
>JAZLBI010000113.1:0-6802 GCA_045613625.1 Acutalibacteraceae bacterium
GTTCATTTGTTGTAGCGATAAGTCTGTCATCCGAATCTTTGTATAAAAATACTTCTACTGGATCTCCCAATTCAATATCTGCTGGCACTTGTTTTTTAGGAAGAAGTACACGTTCTTCTTCTGTTCCAAGGTACACCCCAAAATCTACTTTTTTCACAACTGTTAATACTTGTTTTTTCCCTAACTTAAACATTTATTTATCTCCTCTAAACTCAACTACTGTGTATATTTCATCACTTTCGTTACATAACACAACGACAGTTCTATCTTCCTCTACCGCTTTTTTGAAATCTGCAAATCTTGAAACAGTGTTGTGGAAGTTAGGTATGGTTTCGGTCAGGCTGTCGATGGGATAATCGGCAAGCATCTGCTGAAATTTTCCGAAAGATTTTGCAGCATTATAGAACACTTCTGCGTTTTCAACGCACTGGCAGGAATGAGCGTCATAAATAAAATTATAGCATCTCCAGCAGCGGTTTGCGCCATCCATATAGAAAGGTTTGCCGTCTTTTGCGGGATAAACACAAAGGCTTTCTCTCTTGACATCTCCGCCGTTTTCGGCAACCTTTTTTCTCATATGGCTCGTTACGCCGAGAACATTGTTCATAAGACCTTCGTGGTCTTTGAAAACATATGTGTTGAGCTCCTGCACAAGATATCTGTTGATTTCGCCGTTTTTATCGCGAAAATCGAATCTGTAGGTGTTGTTGATGTGACCGTCGTGAAGCTGTGTTATATTCTCAAGCTCGCCGTCAAAAGTGAATGCGGCGAGAAGCTCTTCAACATTGATTTTGTTATCCATTTAAATCAGCCTTTCTGAATATGATTTTGCCGAATTTTTCGGGATTATGAAAGCCGAGAGCGGCGGTTGATACGGGGAAATGAGCCCCGTAATGCGGAGCAACTGAGCCGTCAGCGCATTTATAGAAGTTGCCCTTTATTTCACATTCGTGAATTTTGAATTCCGTTTCGTAGAGAGCAGAAATAAATTCTTCTGAAAGAAAAATTTCGCATCCCCAGGCTTTTTTGCCGTCTGCTTTAACATCAACGGGTGTGATAACGGGTTCAAGCTTTGTCAGTTCTTTTATGAACTGTCTTTCGCTGCGGTTTTTGCCGATTTGAGAAAGATAAACGCCGTTAAAATTAACCTCAAAATTGATGTATCTTTCATCGCCTTCAACGGGCAGAAGAAAAAGCTCAAGGCAGCTGTCGGTATAAACAGGGTCGTCACGGTTTGTGCATTTGCAGCGTATGTTATCCTCAAATGACCACAAAATTGCGTGAATCCCTTCGTTTTCAACGCCGAAAAGTGCCGCATAGCTTTCGGGGCGGGAATAACCTTCCTTTTCCCAATGAAAGGAGTCTATCGCCGCAACGGGGAAATTTGCCGCTTCTGCGGCGGATTTATAAATCGGAGCAATGTATTCCAAATTCATCCCTCTTATATTTATATTATTAAAACATTATACTATAGTGCGGCGGAATAGTCAATAAATAAAAACGGGTACGGCTTGAAACCGTACCCGTCAAATTTCGAAAATTACATAGCTTCAACGATAGCCTTTGTGTCTCTTGCGATAACAAGCTCTTCGTTTGTGGGAAGAACAAATACCTTAACCTTTGAATTTGCGGTTGAGATTTCGCCTTCCTTGCCTCTTCTCATAATCTCGTTTGCTTCGTTATCAAGCTCAATGCCGAGATAGCTGAGGTTGTTACAAACATCTGCGCGAAGGTCAAATGTGTTTCCGCCGATGCCGCCTGTGAATACGATAGCGTCAACGCCGTCCATAGCTGCAACGTAGCTGCCGATAAGCTTACGAACCTGATATTTCTGAATGCTTCTTGCAAGATGAGCTCTTTCGTTGCCGTTTGCTTCTGCGGCTGAAACGTCTCTGTCGTCACTGCCAACACCTGAAACGCCGAGAACGCCCGATTTCTTGTTGAGGAATGTGTCTGTTTCAGCGGGTGTCCAGCCTTCCTTCTGCTGAAGGTAAGTTACAACTGAGGGGTCGATTGCGCCGCAGCGTGTGCCCATGATGAAGCCGTCGAGGGGAGTGAGACCCATGCTTGTGTCAATGCACTTGCCGCCCTTGACTGCTGTGATTGATGAACCGTTGCCGAGGTGGCAGGTAACAATCTTGAGGTCTTCGATGTTTTTGCCCATAACTTCTGCGCAGCGTGCGCTTACGAAACGGTGAGATGTGCCGTGGAAGCCGTAGCGGCGGATAGCATACTTCTCATAGTATTCATAAGGAATGGGGAACATATATGCTTCGGGGGGCATTGTTGAATGGAATGCGTTGCCAAAAACAACAACCTGAGGAACGCCTTCGCCGAAAACGTCAACGCAGGCTTTGATGCCCTGAATGTGAGCGGGGTTGTGAAGGGGAGCAAGGTCGCAGAGGCTTTCGATGCCTGCGATAACTTCTTCATTAACAAGGGTGCTTTCCTTGAAGAGAGCGCCGCCCTGAACAACTCTGTGGCCGATAGCTGAGATTTCGCTGAGGCTGTCGATAACCTTTGAAGCGCCTTCGGTAAGAGCCTTCTTAACCTGAAGGAAAGCTTCTGTGTGGTTAGGCATAAATACGGAAGTTTCAAACTTTTCGCCGTTAGCCGAACCGCCGATGAAGCTGTCTGCATTGCCGATTTTTTCGCAGTTACCCTTTGCAAGAACGCTTTCGTTTTCCATATCGAAAAGCTGATACTTGAGCGATGAACTGCCGCAGTTGATAACAAGAATTTTCAATTTTAACACTCCTATGCTTGATTTGTTTCATTAACTGTTATATTATATAACTAATGAAATAAATTTTCAAGTATTATTTTATTTGAAGAAAGGCAGAATTATGCTTACAGCAGGAATTATAGCCGAATATAATCCTTTCCATAACGGCCACGCTCTTCTCATTGAAAAAGCAAGGGCGGCGGGAGCAACCCATATTGTTGCCGTTATGAGCGGAAATTTTGTTCAGAGGGGAGAGCCCGCTCTTTTTCATCACACGGAAAGAACAAAAGCCGCACTCTGCGGCGGTGCAGACCTTGTTTTGCAGTTGCCCGTGCCATATGCGGTTTCGGGTGCGCAGAGCTTTGCAAAAGCGGGTGTTGAAATTCTTGATTCTCTCGGTTTGGTTGATTGGCTCGTTTTCGGCAGCGAATGTGCAGATGCGGGTCTGATAAACGAAACAGCCGAAGCGGTTTACGGCGAAGAAATAAAAAAACCGCTTGCCGATGAACTGAAAAAAGGTATCTCATTTGCGTCCGCAAGAGAAAATGCACTTCGCAACCTGAACCCGTTATATGCGGATATCATAAAAACGCCCAATAATATTCTCGGCGTTGAGTATGCGGCAGCAATCAACCGCCTTAAAAGTTCAATGAAGCCTGTAACTTTTGCAAGAGAAGGTGCAGACCACGATTCCGAAAACACAAACGGCAGCATTGCATCTGCTTCGCTTATCAGAGAAAGAATCCTCGAAGGCGGAGAATGGAGCGATTTTGTGCCCGATGCCGATATATACCGAAACTGTGAAACGGCAAATATAAAATATATTGAAAGAGCGATACTTTATAAGATAAGAACGCTGTCAAAAGAAGAGCTTGCAAAAGCGCCCGATATCAGCGAGGGAATAGAAAACAGGATTCTTTCTGCCGCACGCGATGCAAAAAGCCTTGATGAATTATATTCGCTTGCAAAAACCAAAAGATATTCGCATGCACGCATACGAAGAATCATTCTTAACAGCTTTCTCGGAATAACCGCAGATGATCTGAAAACGCCTGTGACTTATATCAGAGTTACGGGATTTAATGAAAAAGGCGCTGAGCTTCTGAGAAAATCCGAAGAAACTGCACGCCTTCCGATAATAACCAAGGCGGCGGATGTTGCCGTTCTCGGAGGAGATGCACAGCGTATTTTCGGCGCGGAATGCAGAGCGGGGGATGTTTATTCACTTTGTTTCAAAGATGTAAAGCCGTGTTCGGAAGAGAAAAAAGTGAAACCTGTTATACTGTGATTTCAGAGGTGGTATAAGCGGTTTTTATGCCGTTTATACCGCTTTTTTACCTCGGTTTGGAAACGCACGGAAGAGTTGTGAAAAAATATTGTCATTTTCAACAAAGTCGACAAAAACGTGCACAAATACAATGTGGAAAGAACAACGAAAACTATGCAACCATACAAATATATAAAATAAGTATTGACAATTTGACATTGCAAGCATATAATGCTATCCTGCATATTATAATGGAATTTATTGTCTTATAATTAAAAAAATATTGCGTATTTTTTATATTATAAGCGTTAATTTCGGCAAGAAAATTCGGCTTTTCCGAATGGAAATGGAAGACTAAAAGAAACGGAGTGATTTAGCCTAATGCTGAAAACGAATACCGTTAAACGAGGAAGCTGCGAGCGTCAGAGCTTCGGAAAAATCAATGAAGTTATGGATATGCCCAACCTCATTGAAATCCAGAAAGCTTCCTACAAATGGTTCATCGAAACAGGCCTCAAGGAGGTTTTCCGTGACACTGCGGACATCACGGATTACACCGGCAACTGGGTGCTCAGCTTTGTCGACTACAGAATGGATGACAAGCCCAAGTACACGGTTCGCGAATGCAAGGAGCGTGACGCAACATATGCGGCTCCCATGAGAGTTACCGTTCGCTTGCAGAACAAAGAAACAGGCATTATCAAAGAGTCTGAAGTCTATATGGGCGACTTCCCCATCATGACCGACAGCGGAACATTTGTTATCAACGGCGCAGAGAGAGTTATTGTTTCTCAGCTCGTTCGTTCCCCCGGTGTTTATTACGGAATGACCCACGACAAGACCGGTATTGAGCTCTACACAAGCACAATCAACCCCAACAGAGGTGCTTGGCTTGAGTACGAAACCGACATCAACGATTTGTTCTATGTCCGTATCGACAAAAACAGAAAGATTTACATCACTGCGTTTATCCGCGCTCTGGGTCTCAGCTCAAACGATGATATCCGCCGCTTCTTCGGTGAAGATGTCAAGCTTGAAGCCACAATGGAGAAGGATGAAACAAGAAACACCGAAGAAGCTCTTATGGAAGTTTTCAAAAAGCTTCGTCCCGGTGAGCCTGTAACTCTTGAATCCGCTCAGCAGCATATTGATAATCTTTTCTTCGACCCCCACAGATATGACATTTCCAGAGTAGGCCGCTACAAATATAACAAGAAGCTTTCAATGCTCAACCGTCTTCCCGGTTGCACAGTTGCTCAGCCCGTTATTTCAGAATACACAGGTGAGCTTCTTGCTGAGCCCGGTGAAGTTCTCACAAAGCAGAAGGCCCTCGAAATAGAGCAGGCCGGCGTAATGAAGGTTGTTGTTGCCTGCGACGACGGCAGCGAGCTGTTCGTTATTTCAAACGGCATGGTTTATGCCGATGAAATCCTTCCCGTTGAGATTTCAAAAGCAGAGCTTGATGAAATCGGCATCAACGAAAAGGTTCGTTATTCTGTTCTTCACGAAGTTATCGAGAAGTGCGGTGACGACAAAGCAGCTCTTCTTGCTGAAATGGCAGAGCGTTGCGATGATCTTATTCCCAAGCACATCATCGTTGACGATATTTTCGCATCTGTTAACTATATCAACTGCCTCACCAAGCGTGTAGGTAATGTTGACGATATCGACCATCTGGGCAACAGAAGAATCCGCTGCGTAGGCGAACTTCTTCAGAACCAGTTCAGAATCGGTCTTGCAAGAATGGAAAGAGTAGTCCGCGAAAGAATGGCTATTCAGGCTCAGGAAGATGAAGATAAGATCACTCCGCAGACTCTTATCAACATCCGCCCCGTAATGGTTGCAATCAAGGAGTTCTTCGGTTCATCACCCCTTTCACAGTTTATGGACCAGACAAACCCCCTTGCAGAGCTTACTCATAAGCGCCGTCTTTCAGCTCTCGGCCCCGGCGGTCTTTCACGAGACAGAGCAGGTTTCGAAGTTCGAGACGTTCACTATTCACATTACGGAAGAATGTGCCCCATCGAAACTCCTGAAGGCCCCAACATCGGTCTTATCTCTTATCTTGCAACTTTCGCAAGAATCAATGAATACGGCTTCATCGAAGCACCTTACAGAAAGATTGATAAAGCAACCGGTAAGGTTCTTGACGAAGTTGAATATATGACTGCTGACACAGAAGACGATTTCATTGTTGCTCAGGCAAACGAAGCTCTTGACGAAAACAATTGCTTCGTCAGAGACAAGATAACAGCCCCGTACAGAGATGAATTCATTGAAATTGACCACACAAAGGTTGACTATATGGATATTTCTCCCAAGATGGTTGTTTCGGTTGCTACAGCAATGATTCCCTTCCTTGAGAACGACGACGCAAACCGTGCTCTTATGGGTTCGAACATGCAGCGTCAGGCAGTTCCTCTTCTCAAAACTTGTG
This sequence comes from Acutalibacteraceae bacterium, assembly GCA_045613625.1. Lineage (GTDB taxonomy): Bacteria > Bacillota > Clostridia > Oscillospirales > Acutalibacteraceae > CAG-177. Next base: position 6,430 of record JAZLBI010000113.1, read on the forward strand.
CGCCCATCGTCGGCACAGGTATGGAATACAAGGCTGCTGTTGACTCGGGTGTTACCGTGCTTGCAAAGAAAGCAGGTATCATCACCAAGGTAAGCGCAGACAGCATTGATATGAAGAATAACGACGGCACTATGGACCACTATGAACTCATCAAGTTCATGCGTTCAAACCAGGGTACCTGCACAAACCAGAGACCCATCGTTTCACTCGGTCAGGAAGTTCAGGCAGGCGAAGTTATCGCTGACGGCCCCGCAACAGACCACGGTGAAATCAGCCTCGGCAAGAACGCTCTCGTAGGCTTCATGACCTGGGAAGGTTATAACTACGAAGACGCCGTTCTTATCAATGAAAAGCTTGTTCGTGACGATGTTTA
>JAZLBI010000114.1:0-2189 GCA_045613625.1 Acutalibacteraceae bacterium
TGAAGCAAAAACTTCAGCCGAATACGGATGATTTTATTCAATATTGGGTTCGGAATCCTCAGGGATATCGGATTCTGTTGTGGTTTCATATTCGATAATCGGTTCTCCTGAAGCGTCGGTCACAACGTTATCGGGCATAAACACCTTAAGAGTTACAACCGTTCCTGCAGGATATGAGCCGGGAGTGAGTGAAATTTCAACAACTTCGCCTGCCTGATGAAGCTCATAGCCTTCCTTAACAACGTTCTTTCTGACGATGAAACCTGCTTCGGTGAGAAGCTTTTCGGCATCTTCATAAGTCTGACCGCTGTAATCAACAAGAGTAATCTGAGCCTTACCGCTGCTTACAACGAGAACGATTTCGCTTCCTTTGGGAGCCATTCCGCCTGCGTCGATGCTCTGGCTGATAACAATACCTTCTTCAACGGTATCGCTCGGCTCTTTGGCAAACTTGAAAGTGAATTTATCTGTATAAGCGGAGTTGGTGATAAAATCCTCATAGTTTTTTCCGACGTAGTTACCGACTTCGATAAGCTTGACGGTTTGAGTAACGGAAGAGCTTCCGCCCTTTTTGTTGCCGTCATCGGTGAGAGTAAATACCGTTACGGGAATAAGACCGATAAGGATACAGGCGCAAGCGGTGAGAAGACCGATGCTCAGGTTACTTAATGCGTGAACCTTTTTCTTTCTGGGAGCCTTGGGCTGAGCAGGTGCAGGAGCTCTGCGGGGTGCGGTTCTTGCAACGGGATTTGCCGAGGGGGGAGCAGGAGGAACGGGAACTGAAGGAGCTGCTGCAGGGCGGACGTAGTTTGTGCTTGCCGCTGCCGCCGAAGGCGAAGCTGAAAGCTCTGCGCGAAGCTGCTCAACCGTCTTTGTTCTGTCCTGAGGCTGAATCTGCAAAGCATTGATAAGACCGTTTATAACGTATGCAGGCAGGGCTTCGGCAAACTTGCCGGGAACCATCAGCCTGTCATTGCTCATTCTTTCTCTTGCAGAGATGGGGTCACTGCCGATAAGAGTTCTGTAAAGAACTGCGGCAAAAGCATAGATGTCTGTCCAGGTGTTCTGCTGACCCGAGAAACCGTATTGCTCGATTGCGGCATAGCCGTCAAAAATCTGGCTGTTGAGTCCGCTGCGAACGGTTCTTGCCTGACCGATGCAGAAGCCTGTTATTTTAATTTTACCGTCGGTACCGATAACGAGAGTTGAGGGGGAGATACCTCTGTGGATAATTCCTGCCGAATGAAGAGTGCCGAGGGTTGAGAGGATGGGCATAAGAAGCTGTCTTGCTCTTTCCCAGGTTATGTAACCCGTCTGGCTTCTGAGCAGGAAATCACGGAGAGTGATGCCTTCGAAATGGTCGTATATAGCATAAGATGTTCCGTAATCCTGAACAACGTCGTTAACGCTGATAAGGGCGGAAAGACCCTTCATTCTTGCAAGCTTTGTCCATAATTCCTCAAAGCTCTGGCGAAGCTCATTGAAAAGACCTTCGCTTCCTCTCATAACCTGAAGATTAAGGTTTGAGGTTGAGCGGATAGTGAAATTATCGGGGATGAATTCACGGATTTTTATGGCTTTCTTTTCCGTAAGGTCCCAACCGATATAGGTTGCACCTTCTCCGTTATATTCAAGGATTTTGCCTGCCATGTAACGATTTGCAATAACGGTGCGTACGGGAAGATAAGGTGAAATCTGAGCGGAATCGGCATAATAACCGCAATGAGGGCATTTTGCAGCGTTTCCGATTTCACGCATACAGCTCATACACAAATTATCAGAACTGATCATACTGTCGTTACTCCTTGCTGAAAAATATTGCAATAAATCATCATAATAATATCAAATTGATTTTCATTTGTCAATGGAGGTAACATCCTTGTAACTTTTATTGGTAATTTTGTTTAATATTAAATATATATTTTTGTATCTAAATATTATTAGAGATACTTGAAAAGCTAAAATTAAATTGTTATAATTAAACTAACTGTTAGAAGGAGGTTGCTGTTATGGCAAAATCTGAAAACAACATACCGCTTTATCTGTTCCATCAGGGAACAAACGCAAAAGCATATGAATATTTCGGTGCGCATTTTTGCGAGGACGGAAGGGTTTGCTTCAGAGTATGGGCACCCAACGTAAAAAATGCTTATGTCGGCGGTGATTTCAACTCCTGGCAGCCGCACAGT
>JAZLBI010000115.1:0-4641 GCA_045613625.1 Acutalibacteraceae bacterium
TTTGTTTGTTGACATAATTCTCAAAATATTATAAAATTGTATTCAGAATTGAGGTGCATATATAATGGAATATATAAAGGCATATGGCGGCAACGACAGCTATATTTTCATAAGCTACGCTCACAAAGACACAGAAAGCGTTCTGCCGATTATCAAAAATCTGATAAACAGCGGCTACCGCACCTGGTATGACGAGGGCATCGAACCCGGCAAAGATTGGGATGATTATATTGCAGAACACGTTATCGGCTGCAGCTATTTCATCGCGTTTGTTTCGCCGTCATATCTTGCCTCGTCAAACTGTATGGATGAGCTGAATTTCGCGCGCGATGAAAACAAAAAGCTTCTTCTTGTTTACCTCAACCCCGTTGAACTCCCTGTAGGTTTGAGAATGCGCCTCAACCGCCTTCAGGCTATCAATAAATATACATTTGAAAACGAAGCGAATTTCTTTGAAAAACTCTTCAGCGCAGACGGAATCAACGAAATGCGAGATGCCGTTTCTGAAAAACCTTCAAGCGAACCGACACCCGCACCTGTCGAAAACATCCGTAAAATCAAAACAATCAAAACTGATGCATATACATATATAGGCGAGGTTTTAAACGGCAAACTCGATGGTCACGGCAAATTCATCTGGACCAAAGGCGGTGAATGGGAAGGCGAATGGAAAGACGGAAAAATATCTAAAGGTATAGGCACTTTCTATTTAAATAACGGAAACATTCACTATGGCGAGTGGAACAACGGAAAACTCAACGGCTTCGGGAAGATGGTGTGGACAAAAGGTGGCGAATGGGAAGGCGAATGGAAAAACAATATCCCTATTAACGGCAACGGTGTATGGTATTTTTCTGATGGTATATATAACGGAGAAATAACAGACGAAAAAAAGAACGGACATGGAAAAATGCTCTGGGCAAAAGGCGGCGAATGGGAAGGTGAATGGGAAAACGGCGAACCATTTAACGGCAACGGTATCGTTTATCTCTTTTCAGGTGTATACAACGGCAGCCTATCAAACGGAAAGCCTGATGGGAATGGCAGAATAATATTGTCAAAAGGCGGCGAATGGGAAGGTGAATGGAAAAACGGCAACCAATTAAAAGGTAAAGGCACTCTGCATACCCACGAAAGTATCTATATTGGCGAGTTATCCAATTACAGATATCACGGCTACGGTAAAATAACTTGGATCAATGGCGACACATGGGAAGGTGAATGGAAAGAAAACAATCCTTACAATGGCAAAGGCGTTTATCATTACAGCAACGGCGACATTTATTATGGTGAAATTCACGAAGGTAAAGCAAGAGGTTTAGGTAAAATAGTATGGGCTGAAGGTGGCGAATGGGAAGGCGAATGGGTAAGCGGTATAGAATACAATGGTAAAGGCACTATTCGATGCCCAGAATTTACATACATCGGTGAGGTTGTGAATCGTAGTCCTTGCGGCTACGGTAAAATGATATATACTGATGGCGGATACTGGGAGGGCGAATGGAGAAACGGTAAAAGATGGGAAGGAACCGGAATAATGGCAAGCGGAAGAATTGGTCCCAAATTTCGCAACGGTAAATCTTTATTTTAAACAAAATATCCCCCATCTGATGATGGGGGATATTCATTTACATATCAAATTCATTCCACGGATATTCCGCCGTGTCGGGTTTTGCGGTAAAAACAAGTTTTTCGCCGCTTGCGGGGTGTCTGAATTCAAGCGTATGCGCAAAAAGCGCAAGCTTTCCGCTTCCTCCGCCATACTTGCCGTCACCGAAAAGAGGCATTTTTCTGCTCGCAAACTGAACTCTTATCTGATGCGTTCTGCCCGTGTGAAGCAGAATATCAACAAGGCTTTTTCCGCTGTTTTCGCCGATAACCTCGTATTCAAGCGATGCATCGCGCACGCCCTTGCGTTCACGCTTAACAACAAAAGTTTTATTCTTCTGCTTATCTCTGAAAAGCAAATCCTTGAAAACTCCGCTTTTTTCTTCGGGTGCGCCTTGAATAACAGCAAAATAATGCTTCTTTATTTCGTTTTTTTCAATCTGCTTTGAAAGCGATGCCGCCGACTTTGAGTTTTTGGCATAAACCATAACTCCCGCTGTTTCTCTGTCAAGGCGGTGAACGGGATATGCTTTTGCATTCTCCCCCGCCTGCTCAAAATGTTCATTGAGCATCGAAAGCATATCGTTGCCGCTGTCTGCCGACTGACTGATAACTCCCGCAGGCTTCACGCAAACAGCGATATCTTTATCCTCAAATAAAATCTTCATTTTCTATTCTTAACTTCATCCTTTTTTCGCTTTTGCGCAAAGAATATCTGATATTTCCCGTGACAAGGCTCAAACGGGATGCAAGCTCAAGCGGCTCTTCTCTCATTCCTGTTCTGAACCATTCCGAAATGGTTCCTACAAACGCATATTCGAAGAAGGAAGCTATGAATTCAATATCCTCTTCGGGCACTTCCATATCCTGAGCCATATACTGCACAAGATCAACCATAATATTGTTGCAGACCTTATACATATAGTTTTCAAAATAATCGTAACTTCGGGAAATGCATATGTTGTTTATGAGCTTTTTATGGTCGTATGCAACATAAGCAACCTTGATGAACGCCGCACCCCATGACTGCCCCTCTTTATGAGCTTCAACAAGCAGATTGAGCTCCTTCATAAAAACTTCTTCGAGCAAATCATAAATATCGCTGTAATAATAATAAAAGGTGTTGCGGTTGATATCGCATTCTTCAACGATATCCTTAACAGTTATCTTATCAAAAGGCTTCTTTTCAAGCAAATCAATAAAGGTGTCGAAAATATGCTTTTTTGTATCCTTCTGCACGCCCTCGCCTCCGTTTTTATTATTCCTGTATTATAAGTGTTTCATTTTTTAACATTGTTGCATTTGTGTTACAATTGCATATATATTGTAACACACTTTCAACCAAAATCAATGGTCAATTTGAAAAAATGTTTAATTTTGAGTGGAAAGCTCAGAAATTTCAACCTTTGTGGGCTGTACCGTTGTTTGAGGGGAAGTTCCCTCGGGAAGCTCAAAACCGTGAATAAAGCCTCCCAATTCAAGCGAACAGATATCCCCTCCGATGATTCTTCCTTCATAAATCAGAAGATTCGCCTGAACAACACCCGTCGTATTTTCAAGGCCCGGATAGTTGAGCACTTCATATGTCCACCTTTTCGCACGCAGACCTTTATAGGGTTCAAGGTCAAGCCCCTGAGCCTTGTTCATTTCTGCATATTCAGTGTAGCCCGCATCAAAATCCTCGGGAATGATAACCTCGCTGATTTCAACCGGGTCTTCGGATATCTTCCAGCCGAATTGCGAAAGAAATGCTGCCCTCTGCGCCGAATCTGCCGCTTTATAGCTTATGCCCGAATCGCTTGCGGCAGGCTTCTTTCCGCCCGTCATAAGCACTGCAATTGAAATAACTATCGCCGCGATAGCCAGCGAAACCGTTGCAATCTTTGCCTTTGATGTTTTAACAGAATATACAAACATAATATCACCGCCTGAAAGAAATATATGTTTCTCAGGCGTTTTTTATTACACCGTCATCGGCAAAAGCATTATTCCCGACGGAGTTATATCGATAATGCCGTATTGACCGAATTTGATTGTTCCCGGATTCATTATGTAAAGCCCGTCATCATAGCTTGTAACAGCTTCGTGAGTGTGACCATATAATGCAATGTGTGCGCCGAGAGACCTCGCTTTTTCAACAAAAGCTTCCGTTCCGTGTTTAACAAGCTCCGGATGACCGTGTGAACAAAAAATTCTTTTCCCGGCAACATCGATTATTTCGTTAACAGGCAGTTGCGAACAAAAATCGCAGTTTCCGCAAACCTGAACAATTTTCTTTCCTTCGGTGTATTCCGAAAGCTTCTCCAAATCCCTTTCTCCGTCGCCGAGATGAATTATCATATCAGCCTCAGGGTGATCAATCAACGCTTCGCGAAAACAGCCTGTTGAGCCGTGCGAATCAGAAAAAACAAGAATTCTCATACTTCCTCCGTTCTTTAAACCAAATTCTATTCATATATTATAAAATGAAAAGGCGGTGATTGCAATAAATAACAACAATTTATCTGTTGAAGAGTTGATGCGTCTTGCAAAAGCATCCAAAAGCGACAAACCCGAAGATATGCTCTCGGCTGTTCAGAGCAAACTCCCTTCGGATAAAATGAGTGAAATAAAAAAAGTTCTCAGCGATAAAAAAGCCCTTGAAGAGCTTTTGAAAAGCAAACAGGCTCAGGAACTGATGAATCGTTTCAAAAAATAAATTCAGGCGGGTGGCGGAATGTTGGACAGCTTAAACGATATTTTATCAAGCCTCACCGATGAGGATATGGAAAACCTGAGGGCTGCAGCAGAAAGTATGTTTTCATCCGATAAAAAAGAGGAAAACTATTCTGCCACGGGCTCTTCCATGCCCGATTTTGAAAGCATTCTCGGCAATGCGCAGATGATGGCAAAAATCAGCTCTCTTATGGGAGCAATGAACAAAAAAGACGACCGCACCCGTTTTATCGAGGCTTTAAAACCCCTTCTGAGCGAAAAAAGAAGAAAAAAAGCAGACGAAGCAATGCATATGATGAAGCTTTTTGAGCTTCTGCC
>JAZLBI010000116.1:0-8370 GCA_045613625.1 Acutalibacteraceae bacterium
CCCATGGGCAGATTCGGAACCGCCCAAGAAATTGCCGGCGTTGTTTCATTCCTTGCAAGCAAAGACTCCGATTATGTTACTGCTCAGGTTATAACCGCAGACGGCGGGCTTACCTAAAAATAGTCAATATGCCGAAAATTACGCATCGTTTTTAGTTATAGTTCACTATTGATTTAATAAAAGTATTATGATAGAATTTAGTATATATTAAAAATTGATTTATTTGGAGGAAAGAATATGGCAAAGTGTCCCAAGTGTGGTCGTAAGCTTACCTTGTTTGATTGGAAGCCCAACTGCCCAGGTTGCGGCGTTAACCTTGTTTATTACGGAATGGAAGAAAGGCTTATGAACGAAGCCGATAAGGCTGAAGCAGAGCATGCCCGTACTCAGAAGAAGATGGACAGACTCAAAGCCGCTTTCATCAACTCACCTCTTACAATCATAAGAATAATTCTTTCGGTTCTTCCCATCGCCGCTCTTATGCTTCCTCTTGCAAGCATAAGTTATAACGGTCCCTTCATCAGCGCAACTTCAACCCAGATTAATGCAATCAAAATTTATGAACTTGTTTCCGGTGTTGATTTTGACGGTTTGTTCACAATGATGGGTTCAGGCGTTCTCGGTTCAAGCTTCACAGGCTATTTCGTTGCGCTTGCCGGAATTCTTCTTTCACTCGTGTTCGTTATCTTAAGCCTTGTTATGCTCACAATGTCATGCGGCAAACTCGGCAACATCAGAAACTTCACCTTCAACGCACTCGCTATTATTTCGGCAATTGTTTCAATTGTATTCTATAATCAGTTTGCAACAGGTATAACAGGCACATTCCCCGAGTTTGTTACCGAAGCTTCGGTTGGTTGGGGCGCATATGTTTATGTTGCAACTCTCGTTGCTCTTCTCGGCATTAACATTGTTCTTGCAGTTAAGGGAATCGATGTTAAATATAAGCAGTGCTATGTTGGCGGTATCCCCGCTGAAGAATACTTTGAGCTTGTTGAAAAAGGAACAGACGTTGACACTCTTCACGCAATGATGGCTGAAGCTCTTGCAAAAAAAGAAGCAGAAAAAGCTAAAGAAGAAGAGGAAAAAGACGCTGAAATCAAATCAAAGCTTGCAGAAAAAGACTTAGCAGAAAAATAAAAAATTAACCGGACACTTTGGTGTCCGGTTTTATTTTTATCCTAAAAGCACATCCGATGCAAGCATCACACAAAAACCAACAAGCAAAGCATAGGTTGCTCCCCTTTCGCTTCCGTGCGCATGAGTTTCGGGTATCATTTCATCGCTGATAACATAAAGCATTGTTCCGCCCGCAAAAGCAAGCGCAAACGGAAGAATTGCCGAAGCAATGCTGACTGCAAAATATCCGAGAAGCGTACCCGCAACCTCAACAAGGCCCGTTATCATTGCACAAACAAAGGTTTTTCTTGGGCTTATTCCTGCCGCAAGCATCGGCCCAATGATAACCATACCCTCCGGAACATTCTGCAAAGCAATTCCGCCCGCAATGAGAAGCGCTTCAGATGTGTTGCCCGCACCGAAACCAACTCCCGCTGCAATTCCTTCGGGCAAGTTGTGAATTGCAATTGCCGTTACAAACAGCAAGACTTTATCAAGCTTCTCCCGCTCTTTGTTTCCTTCAAAATCCGACCCCACAAGCTTATGCATATGAGGCACAAGCTTGTCAATCAGGTTAAGGCAAACAGCGCCCGTGAATATGCCTGCAACGGTAATCAGAAGCCCGTATTTTCCGCCATATTCAACAGAAGGAACAATCAGACCGAGAACAGCCGCAGCAAGCATAACTCCCGCCGCAAAAGCAAGAACAATATCGCTGAATTTATGAGATATTTTTTTGAATATAAAACCGATTAGCGAACCGATAACCGTTGCACCGCCCACTCCGAGGGCAGTAAGTAACACCATAGTCATAAAACCACCAATTAAAGATCGTTATAATTTATCTTTCTGTTTTTGAAATAGTATTCCTTGTCGTAATCGCTTATTTCACGCAAAACCTTGCAAGGATTGCCGACTGCAACCACATTTGAAGGGATATCCTTTGTCACGACGCTGCCCGCTCCGATAACTGTGTTATCACCGATTGTGACACCGGGCACAATAACGGCACCCGCACCTATCCAACAGTTTTTGCCGATATGAACAGGCATATTATATTGATATGCCTTCGCACGAAGCTCAGGGTCGATGGGATGGCCTGCAGTTGCAACAACAACATTCGGACCGAAAAGCGTACAGTCCCCAACATAAATATGTGTGTCATCAACCATCGTGAGGTTGAAATTCGCATAAACATTATCGCCGAAATGAACATGTTTTCCGCCCCAATTCGCGTGAAGAGGCGGTTCGATATAGCAGTTTTCGCCGATTTCAGCAAACATTTCTTTGAGCATTGCCTCACGCTTATCAAGCTCAGTGGGTCTTGTCATATTAAAATCATACAGTCTGTTGAGGCATTCAAACTGTTCGTTCATTATTTCATCGCCACTCGGATAATAAACATCACCCGTGTGCATTTTTTCCTTATCCGTCATCCTTAATCCTCCTTTTTATTATATACAATTGTAATTGCTTATGTTAAAAAAATCAAGTGTGTACTTGTCAAACAGTCATTATTGTTGTATATTATTATCAGATAAAGCATTATATTGAGGAGGTTGTATTTCAAATGAGTTCTAATAGTGTATTTATCAGTTACAAGGCTGAAGAATTTGACGAAGCAAACTGGGTGAAAAAAACATTGGAAACCAACGGCATTTCCTGTTGGATGGCTCCTATGTCAATTCCCGGCGGTTCAAGCTACGCAAGCGAAATTGAACACGCTATCAAAAACTGCAAGGTTTTTGTGCTCATTCTTTCAAAAAAGGCTCAGGATTCAAAATGGGTCACAAAAGAGCTTGACCGCGCGCTGAACTCAGAAAAAATCATAATGCCTTTTGACATTGAAAACTTTCCGCTGAACGATGCATTTAATTTTTATCTGACAGATGTTCAGAGATACGAAGCTTTTGCAAGCAAATCGAATGCAATGCAGAAAATGATAAACGATATCAGAAAAGTTATTCCCGAAGTCGATATTCAGCCTGAACATAGCGAAGAGCCTGTTTCCATTGTACAACCCGCACCCGTATCAGAACCCGCTGCTGCTGTATCTGTACCCGCGACTGCACCTGCCCCTGTTACACAGCCTCAGGTCAACACTGTTACAGCTCCGACACAAAAGAAAAAGAGCGCTAAGAAAACCGTTGCAATCGTTATCGCTGTTATTGCGGCAGTTATCCTGTTCTCATTCTTCGGCCTGCTTCTTTTGGCCGGTTTATCCTCGGAAAGTGATTATGAAGAAAAGGACGGCGGTGTTTTATCCACTTCCGAAGAGCTTGACGATTTCAGCTTCACGCTTGAGGGCGTTGATTACACCTTCCCCTGCAAAGTTGAAAAACTTCTCAGCGAAGGCTGGAATGTAAATTCTTATAACAGAACGGCCGAAACTCTTATCGGCGGCAAAAGCTATGATACAATTACCGTTTCACAAGGCAAAAAAACCGTTGAGATTTATGTATATAACGACAGCGGTAATTCTGTAATGGTAAAAGACTGCCATCTCGGCGGTATCAAATGCAAAAACGGCAGCAATGCTGAGCTCACCATTGCAAACGGTATTTCAACAAAATCAACCGTAAAAGAAATTCTTGAAGCCTTCGGAACACCCTATAGCCATACATACTATAAGAATTCCGACGAAGATATAATTGTTTATCGCATCAATGATGAATACACTGTCAGCCTGACCTTCAGCTGTCACAACAACAACGATGATATCAAAAACTCTTATATCGAAATTAAAAACTACTCTTTCAGCGAAATTGATCCGAACGAAACAAACACGGCAAAACCTTCATATCTCTTCTCTTATCCGTTAGTGCTCGGAATATATCTCAGCGATGATATTTCATCAGGAGAAATCCAAATCGAAGGTGAAAACTATCTCCTTCCTTCACCCATCACAAATTTCACGAATGACGGATGGGCTCTTGTTGATGCCCCCGAAGCAATAATCTCAGGTAAAACAGAATTCGTTACTCTTAAAAAAGACGGCAAAACGATCAAGGTTCAGCTAAAAAACTTTGCTGAATATCAGACCATTGCGGAAAATTGCGTTGTGACCTCTGTTACGGCGGAATACGGTGTAAGCGCAACCCTTGCCGGCGGCCCTTCGATGGGTCTTAACAAGGAATCCGCAGACTTGATTAAAGATTTCAACGTTTCAAAATATCCGGATTATTACAGCTATTCATACATCCAAAGCTCACCTTATATCCACGCATCTTTTCAAGTTAACAAAGAAACCGGAACTGTTTCTCAGATTCAACTGACATGTGATGAATGGACTTACTAAATATCAGGCAAAAAAAGCTGTCACATATGTGACAGCTTTTTTATTTATCCTAAAATTTTGAGTGCGCCTGTGGGGCAGATTTCTGCGCACTTGCGGCAATCCTTGCAAACTGCAATTCTGTCGCTTCCTTCAAACTCGGGCTTGATAACAGTCTTGAAACCTCTGCCTACAAGGCCGAGAATGCTTTCGCCTGCAATTTCTTTACAGGTGCGCACACAAAGGTTACAAAGAATACATTTGCCCTGATCACGCTCAATTGAAACAAGGCGCGTTTCCTTAAAGCAACTGTGCTTCTCGCCCGCAAGGCGTGAAGGCTCAATGGGGTCAAAGTTTGCATAGTGTATAAGGCGGCAATCCTTGAAATCGTGGCATCCGCATTCAAGGCATCTCTTTGCCTCTTCTCTTGCCTGCTCTTCGGTGAACCCATTGAGCACTGCATCAAAGTTATGCTTTCTGTATTCGGGGTCTTTGACCGACATAACCGCTCTGGGCTTCTTCTCTCTGTCTGCAAGCATTTCTGCGGTTACCTTGCGCTCCGAATAATAGGGCTTCGGGAAATTCATAGGCATGCCGAGAAGATAGGCATTGATTGCTCTTGCGGCAATGTTTGCCTCTGCGATTGCATCGATTGCAATTGATGCGCCGTTATTGGTTGCATCGCCCGCAGCGAAAACGCCTTCAATATTTGTGAGGCAGGTTGTTTCATCCGCCTGAATAGTACCCCAGCCTGTTACACCGATTTCTTCAAGACCTGCAGGAGCATATTTCTGACCGATAGCCGAAATAACGGTATCAACATCAAGAATTCTGAATTCGCCTTCAACGGGCACGGGCTTTCTTCTGCCCGATGCATCGGGCTCACCGAGCTCCATAATCTGAAGCTTGACCGCTTTAACCTTACCGTTTTCGCCGATGATTTCATCGGGATTTGTGAGGAAGAGGAATTCAACGCCTTCTTCGATTGCCTCTTCAATTTCTATATCCTCTGCGGGAGCTTCCGCTCTTGTTCTTCTGTAGATAACATAAACATTTTCAGCGCCGCATCTTACCGCTGTGCGGCAGGCATCCATTGCGGTGTTACCTCCGCCGACAACAGCAACATTCTTGCCGATTTCAGGGATGTTACCCATATTGACCTCACGAAGGAAATCAATACCGCTGAGAACTCCGTCAAGTTCTTCGCCTTTACAGCGCATACTGCTGCCCTTCCAAGCGCCAACGGTAACGAGCACTGCATCCGCACCGCTCTTTATTTCTTCAAAAGATATATCTTTGCCGACTTTGATATTGTTTTTCATCTCAACGCCAAGCTTTGCGATTGCATCAACCTCTTTTGCAAGCACAGCCTTGGGAAGACGGTATTCGGGAATACCGTAGCGAAGCATACCGCCCATTTCAGGCATCGCTTCATAGATTGTTACACCGTGACCAGCAACGCGAAGATAGTATGCAGCGGGAAGGCCTGCGGGGCCGCCGCCGATGATTGCAACCTTTTTGCCGCTTGATTCTTCACAGATTGCTGTGTAAGGGTCAGCGGATGCAAGGTCGTTATCTGCGGCAAATGCCTTCAGATATGCAACCGAAAGAGGCTCTTCAACAAGCCTTCTGCGGCAGTTTGATTCACAGGGATGGGGGCAAACTCTGCCGATTGATGCGGGAATGGGAATTTTCTCTTTGATAATCTTAACGGCTTCTTTATCGTTGCCGTTTGCAATTGCTTTGAGATAACCCTGAATATCTGTGTGTGCGGGGCAGTTGAGTGAGCAAGGTGCAACGCAGTCACCCTCGTGGTCACTCATAATAAGCTCAAGAGCAATTTTTCTTGCCTTTTTAACTCTGGGAGTTTCACTGCTTACATTCATTCCGTCCTGAGCAAAAGTTGCACAGGCTCTCATAAGTTTGGGGCTTCCTTCTGCTTCAACAAGGCACAGACCGCAAGCACCGTAGAGCTTGAGCTGACCGTTATAGCAGAGATTTGGAATATCTATGCCGTTTGCGGCGGCAATATTGAGAATTGTTTCGCCTTTGTTGCCGACAACTTCTTTGCCGTTGATTGTAAGTTTAATCTGTTCCATTCTGCCGCCTCCTTTATTCTACGATTATTGCACCGAAGCGGCAGGAATTTACGCACTGACCGCAGCGGATACAGATGTTTTCGTCAATGATGTGTGCTTCTTTAACAGCACCGCTGATTGCCTTGGCGGGGCATTTCTTTGCGCAGAGGGTGCAACCCTTGCACTTATCGGCATCAATTGAATATGTGAGCAAATCGACGCATTCCTTTGCGGGGCATTTCTTTTCGTTGATATGCGCTTCATATTCGTTGCGGAAATATCTGATAGTTGTGAGCACAGGGTTAGGTGCAGTCTGACCGAGACCGCAAAGCGCACCGTCTTTAACTGCTTCGCAAAGCTCTTCGAGAAGCTCAATGTCGCCGTCTTTACCTTCGCCCTTAACAATTCGAGTGAGGATTTCCTGCATTCTTGCAGTGCCTATGCGGCAATGCACACACTTACCGCAGGATTCGAGAGCGGTGAAATCGAGGAAGAATTTTGCCATACCCACCATACAGGTGCTTTCATCCATAACAACCATACCACCCGAGCCCATGATTGCACCGGTTGCGGCAAGAGCCTTATAATCGATAACGGTATCAAGAAGGTCTGCGGGGATGCATCCGCCCGAAGGGCCGCCCATCTGCACAGCCTTGAATTCTTTGTTGTCACGGATACCCCCGCCGATGCCGTAAATAACATCGCGAAGAGTTTTGCCCATAGGAATTTCAACAAGACCGCCTTTGCGGATTTTGCCCGTAAGAGCAAAAACCTTGGTGCCCTTGCTGTTTTCCGTACCCATAGCGGCAAAGGCTTCGCCGCCGTTGTTTATAATCCATGAAACATTTGCAAAAGTTTCAACATTGTTGATGTTTGAAGGCTTATCCATATAGCCCTTCTGTGCGGGGAAGGGAGGCTTGAGCCTGGGCATACCTCTCTTGCCTTCGAGAGATTCAATCAGCGCAGTTTCTTCACCGCAAACAAACGCACCCGCGCCCGCCTTGATTCTCATATCGCACGAAAAGCCCGTGCCGAGAATGTTTTCGCCGAGAAGATTTGCTTTTCTTGCCTGATCAATAGCAATTTCAAGATGAGTGATTGCAAGCGGATATTCCGCGCGGACATAAACAATCATTTCTTTTGCGCCGATTGCATAAGCGCCGATAAGCATTCCTTCGATAAGGCTGTGAGGGTCAGATTCGATAACCGCTCTGTCCATAAATGCACCGGGGTCGCCTTCATCAGCGTTACAGATAAGATATTTTTCTTCGCCTTCGCTCTGACGGGCGGCATTCCACTTGAACCAGGTGGGGAAACCTGCACCGCCTCTTCCTGCAAGACCTGAAATTTTGATTTCTTCGATAACCTGCTCGGGGGTCATTGTTTTAAGAGCTTTTTCAAGACCCTGATAGCCGTCTGCCGCTCTGTAATCATCAAGCGAAACGGGGTCAATAACGCCGCAGTGACGAAGTGCGATTCTTGTTTGCTTTGTGAGAAAATCTTCATCTTCAGCAGAAATAACAAGCTTTTCAACAAGCGAAAGATCGCCGCTTCTTGCGCAGTCAACAATAGCCTGAGCATCGTCTGCCGTAACTTTAACAAGGCGTTTCACGAGTTTATCGCCTTCATAGAGGTCAACAATAGGCTCAAGGAAGCACATACCGATACAGCCTGTGCTGCCGAGCGAGAAGGGTTCGTTTGCAGTCATCACAGCTTCGATTGCCGAACGGACTTTTGATGCACCCGCAGCAATACCGCAGGAGCCTTCACCGATTATAACTCGCATTATTTACCCTCCTTTTCCTGAATGGATTTGATTACGGAAACCGCTGAATCGGGTGTAAGATTACCGTAAGCTTCACCGTTTATCATAATAACGGGAGCAAGCGAGCAACAGCC
>JAZLBI010000117.1:0-10796 GCA_045613625.1 Acutalibacteraceae bacterium
ACTATAACAGAGGGATTCACTTGCACTCCCGCAAGGCTCGCAGAAGGCGGCACTCAGGTGATAACCGTTTCATACGGCAAAACTACAACAACATTTACGGTTGAAGTTGCTTCAAAGATTAAGTTCTCAGCAGCAATCGCCAAGCCTTCGGTAACAACCATCTCGTATGGCGACAGCATTATTCTTCATGCTGAATTAACAGGAAATCTTCCTGCGGGAGCGATTATTGAATGGTCAACCGATAACGGCAATTTTGAAAAGGTTGCGTCAAATGACGGTATGAGCTGCAAGTTGACTCCCAAATCAAAGGGTAACACAACCGTTACTCTCAGAGTTGTTTCGGCAGATGGCGAGATTATTTCCGAATCTGAGCAGGTTATGACCTCGAAGGCAGGCTTTTTTGATAAGATTATAGGATTTTTCAAGAGCCTTTTTGGCCTCACCAAAACGATTCCTCAATTCTTAAAGCATATTCTTTAAGAATTTTCCCGCATGGCTTCGGCTGTGCGGGATTTTTATGTTTGAGAGGGTTTTTGGGGGGAAATGCGAATAATAAGTATAATTGTTTACTTATTTGTAATCTTTTTTTAATTGCTTTATTAAATATAAAGTGATATAATCAAAAATGGATTAATGAATTTTCAGGGGGAAAATTTATGAAAAGATGTATAATTATAGGCGGCGGCCCGGCGGGACTTACCGCAGGCTATGAGCTTTTAAAGAAATCCGATGAATACGAGGTTATCATTCTTGAGCAGAGCGAAACTCTCGGCGGCATTTCAAGAACTGTCAGGCATAACGGCAACAGAATGGATATCGGCGGGCACCGCTTCTTTTCAAAGGATAAGAATGTAACCGCTTTCTGGTCGGAGCTTATGCCAACTCAGGGTGCGCCCTCAATTGATGATAAAATTCTCGGCAGAGAAAAGCCTCTTGTAAGCGGTGGCCCGAACCCCGAAGAAGAGGACAGAGTTATGCTTATCCGCCGCAGAATTTCAAGAATATATTATCTCAACAAGTTTTTTGATTATCCCATTTCGATGAAGCCTCAGACTTTCATCAATATGGGTCTGCCCCGCACCGTTAAGGCGGGTTTCAGCTATCTTAAATCAACTGTTTCAAAGAAGGAAGAAAACTCGCTTGAAAACTTCTATATCAACCGTTTCGGCAAGGTGCTCTATTCAATGTTTTTTGAGGGCTATACAGAAAAACTCTGGGGCAGACATCCGAGCGAAATTTCTGCAGATTGGGGCGCACAGCGTGTAAAAGGTCTTTCAATTCTTGCTGTTATCAAGGATATGCTTTCAAAGCTTGTTCCGAATAAAGACAGAAAGGTTGAAACCTCGCTTATCGAAGAATTTGTTTATCCCAAATACGGCCCCGGTCAGCTTTGGGAAACCGTTGGTGAT
The DNA here is from genome assembly GCA_045613625.1 of Acutalibacteraceae bacterium. Taxonomy (GTDB): domain Bacteria; phylum Bacillota; class Clostridia; order Oscillospirales; family Acutalibacteraceae; genus CAG-177. The sequence continues at coordinate 1,410 of JAZLBI010000117.1, forward strand.
GAATTCATTAAAATGGGCGGTAAAATTCTTTACAACAAGAAAGTTACCGATATCGACATTTCAAACGGCAGGGTGAACGGCGTTAAATGTGCCGACGGCGAAGAGTTTTCGGGCGATGTGTTCATTTCGTCAATGCCCGTCAAAGATCTTGTTGAAGGTATGGGCGAATCAGTGCCCACAACTCCCGCAGAAATAGCAAAAGGCTTGCCTTACAGAGATTTTGTAACTGTTGGTCTTCTTCTTGATAAACTCAATCTTAAAAATGAAACAGGCATAAAAACTCTCGGCAACATTGTGCCCGATTGCTGGATTTATGTTCAGGATGTTGGCGTTAAACTCGGCAGAATTCAGATTTTCAATAACTGGTCGCCTTATCTTGTGAAAGACCCTCAGAATACCGTTTGGATAGGTCTTGAATATTTCTGCGATGAAGGCGATGATTTCTGGAATATGGATGAAAACGCCTGCGTGGATTTCGCCGTCAAAGAGCTTAAAAGCATGGGTGTTATTGATGCCGATGCAAAGGTGCTGGACAGCCATCGCGAAAGAGTTCAGAAGGCTTATCCCGCATATTTTGACACCTATGAGCGCATAGATGAGCTCGTTGATTATCTCAATACCTTCGGCAATCTTTACTGCGTTGGCAGAAACGGTCAGCACAGATATAACAATATGGATCATTCAATGGCAACTTCGTTTGAGGCTGTTTCAAATATTCTCAGCGGAAAAGAAACAAAAGAGAATATCTGGAGCGTTAACACAGAGGCGGAATATCACGAGGAGAGCTCTGATGAAAACAAAAATTAAGTCGGTTCTGCCGCTTGCTGTTATATTTGTTGTTGCTCTGACGATGGAAATTCTGCTTTCGAATTTTGTCTGGATTGCATATGTTTCGGGCGGGTCGGATATCAGAGACTACACTCCTGACGGATTTGATACGGCAAGAATTTCTCAGTATGAAACCAGCTTTGCTTTCGGCGAGCTTGATTTGCCGATTGATTCTGTCAGTTTTAAAGTGAAAACCGAAGATCCGTATCAGAAAGACGGTTATACGGTTGTTGGATTTTATCTGGCTGATGAAAACAGCACAAAATCTGCGGCGCTTGCAAAAAGAGAAAAAATAGCCGTCGGCCCGCAGGAGCGGGAAGTGACGGCTTATCTCAGTTCGTATGGCAATGCAAGCTATCTTGATATCAGCTTTGAGGATTTCAAAACGGAGCTTATCGTTTCGGATGTTATTCTGAATCCTTCATATCGTTTCAGTTTTGATTTTTTGAGGTTTTCTCTGATTTTCGCTTTTATTTCTGTTGTTTATTCAATGAAGCGAAACGGCTACGGAAGAAAAATTCTGAATATGACCGATTTTGGCGGCGCGGCGGCGATTTCCGTTGCGGCTTGCGTTACCGTATCATCGGTTATGATGATTTTATGTTTTACAGACGGTCAGCCTATCGTTCTGAATTATCCGCTTGAATACGGGATTGAAGCATATTCACCTTATATACAGCAGTTTGACGCTTTTATGAAGGGTCAGCTTCATTTTGATGTTCAACCCTCGGCGGAACTTCTTGCGCTTGAAAATCCGTATAGTCCGAGCGAAAGAGGCGGAGTTCAGTTTTTATATGACAGAGCATTTTACGGCGGAAAGTATTATTCATATTTCGGCATAGCTCCGATCGTATCGTTTTATATGCCGTTTTATCTTTTATCGGGGCTTATTCCGGGCGACAGTGTTGTGATGGGATTTTTCTCGATAATCGCGGCAGTTTTTCTTCCGCTTGCGGTTGTTGAATGGTCAAAACTCAGAGGCAAAAATCCGCCGTGGCTTGCCGCAATATGCGGTGTCGGAGCTTATTTTGCGTCGATGATTCCATTCATCCAGCGCGGAAGAGCGGCGTTTTATTATGTTGCAAGCATAGCGGGAATGGCGTTTGCTTCTGCATTTTTATTCTTCATTTTAAAGGCGCTTAACTGCAAGAAAAAGCCGTTGAGAATCATATATATGCTTCTTGCGGGTGCAGGTTTTTCTTTTGCGTTTCTTTCGAGAATAAATATTGTTTTGCCTTTGTCATTGGCAATAGCGGCTTTTGTTGCAATCTATGCCTTCAAAAGCTTCAGAAGCAAAAAGATATCACGCTTTGCATCTGATATGGTGCCGCTTGCTTTGCCCGTTGCGGCGGCAATAGGGTTCACATTTTGGTATAACAACGCAAGATTCGGCAGCCCGCTTCAGTTCGGAACGGATTATCAGCTGACTGTTGCAGATGCATCGAAATATAAAATTTTTTCAGGCGGAATAATGCCCGCACTTTATCATTATTTTGTTCAGCCGTTTGTTACGGGAGATTTCTTCCCGTATATTCAGCCGAATCTCACACGCTTTGCAGGCTACGGAAGGTCAATGTATATCGACAGCAACTTCGGAATTTTTGCATTGCCGTTCAGTCTTTCGCTTTTTCTCAGCTCCGTTCTTTTCAAAAGCAACAAAATATCCAAAGAAGGGAAAATCCTTCTTGCGGTTTCGCTTGCGGCTTTGCCGATAACCGCATTTGCCGATTTCTGCCTCGGCGGAGTAATATTCAGGTATACGGCGGATATTCTGCTCTTTGCTGCGTTTTTATCGGCGGTTATTCTGATTGAATTCAGTGCGCTGATGAGCGAAAAATACGGCGGCAGTTTCGGTCATACCGTCAGAAAATGCGTTGTTGCGCTAACGGCGGTAACCGTTATAATTTCTGTGGCGGTTTCCGTAAGCCTTAACGTTAATCTTGCGGTTTACAGCCCTGATGTTTATCTTTCGATAAAAGATTTCTTTGTTTTCTGGAGTTAAACTATGTTTGTTGATTTGTTGAAACTGAAAAAATTCCTGATATATGCTGTAAGCGCATTTTTTGCCGCGATAAGCGTAACGGGAGTTATATACTATATCATTTATCCGTCGGCAGCATATTTTCACGCAGATTGCACCGATACCATTCTTTGGGCACAGGCAAGCTATGATGCAAAAGCTTTGTTTAACCCCGATTTCGGCTATGCGGCAATGCTTCCGTTTGGCGGCACGATGCTGATGTTGCCGTTTATAGGCATTTTCGGGGTGTCGATGACAACCCATCATATCGGAATGGTGCTGTTTACGCTTTTGCTTTTTGCATCGGTGTTTATGCTTTGCAGAAGCCTTGAATTTTCTTTCCCTCTTTCAATGACGGCGCTCGGCGCGTTTGCGGCGGTGCTCTGCGCATCTGAAAAGCTCAGAGAGATTTTTTATGAGCACGTTATTTATTACAGCATCTGTGTTTTTATAATCTGCGTGTTGCTTTCGCTTTTTGTTAAATTCAAAGAGAGCCTTGAAAGCGCAAAAATAAAAAAGCTTGCGGTTGTTATTGCGGGAACGGTTCTGATTTCAGCTTGTGCCGCGCTTGACGGTATGCAGGTTATCGCAACGGGAGTTGTGCCCGTGCTTTTTGCGGCGGTTGCGGAAATGCTCTTCAATAAAAGACCTCTTTTATCAAAAGAAAGCCGTTCATCGCTTTATTTCTGCTTTATCAGCGGATTTTCGGTTATTGCAGGCCTTGCGATTCTCGGCGCTGTTGATAACGGAGTATCTGCGAGCTATGCGGGAGCTTATTCGTCATATTCAAATATGAATGAATGGCTCACAAATCTTTTTAAATTCCCTGAGCACTGGTTCAGCCTTTTCGGCGTTGATGCCCATTACGGAATGTCGCTTTTCTCAATCGAATCGATTGTCAATATGGTTCGTATGGCAACGGCTGTTATAATTATACTTGCGCCGTTTGCGGCTCTTATGGTCTATAAAAAGCTCAGTTTCGGTGCAAGAGCGCTTGTGCTAGCCCATTTCGGCTTGAGCGGAGTGATTCTTTTCGGCTTTGTTTTCGGAATTCTTTCTGCGGCAAACTGGAGGCTCAGCCCGATGATATGCACGGGTCTGCTTGTCTGTTTTGCGGTTTTCAAAGCAGTCAAGAGAATGATTATCCCTCAGAGAATCGGTGCGGCAGCGATGTGTGTTATTATTCTGATGAGCGGAATATCTTTTGCAACCGTTGCAAAAATGGATAAAAACGGCGAAGAACACAACGAGAAATATGCCGTTATACAGTATCTCAAAGAAAATGGGCTCAATTACGGCTATGCAACCTTCTGGAACTCTCAGGTTATAACCGTGCTTTCGGATTCATCCGTCAGGGCGGCAAATGTTGATGTTAACGAAGGCGGAATTGCCCCGTGCGCATATCAGGCAAACTTGAATTGGTTTAAAGAGCAGGAGGGTATCAACAAATATTTTGTTCTTCTCAGCTCTTATGAAGAAGCAACGCTTATGGAAACCGATGACTGGATTTATTTTGATTCTCTTCCAATTGAAAGACACACAGCAGAAGGCTATATTATCTATGTGTTTAATTCAACGGAATTTCTGAATTGACGGCAAACCAATATATATTGTTTATGGGCGGCGGGGCGTAACCTGCCGCCTTTTTTGCGCCGTTTATGATTTTTTCAAAAACGCCTGAAAAATCAACCATGTTTTCTCCAAGCTTTTCTGCGGATGAACTGATAACGGCAACCGCGCTTTCATTGCCGAGAGTTATTCTTTTTGCGTTTTCATCCGCTATAAAGATGCAGGCGATAACCGAGGTTATGCTAAGGCAAATGATTGCCGTTACCGCATATGCTCTTAATATTTTCATCAACTTACTCCTCAACATAGTCATCCATCAGCGACGCGAGAGCCGAAGCAAGCAGTCTGCCCGAATAGCAGGCTTCTTCAAGCGTGTTTGCTTCGCTTCCCATTTCAACAAGAAGGCTGAAACGGGTCATATCCATATTATATTTTCTCTGAGAAAACAAAACGGGTCTCATAAGCCCGGGATACATATCTGAGCATTTTTGCTGAAGCTTTAATGCAAAGCGAAGGTTATATTCCCAATCGGGGAAATCTTCAACCTTGCCTTCTTCCGCACCCGTTATTATCATGAGCTGAGCAGCTTTTTTGCCGCCGATTGTGTTGGTGAATTTCAGTTTTTCACCGTTATTCTGAATAACCGAATCTCTGTGAATATCAAGCACAATCTGAATTTCAGGATATTCTTCAAGATACTTTGCAACGGTTTTTCTTGAACTGGGATATGAATCGTTATAGCTTTTGTCATGGATAGTTTTATCGTGTATTACAGTATACCCCGATGCTGTCAGATAATCCGCTATTTCTTTGCCGACCCTGACAATGTTGATGTTTTCATCGTTGCTTCTCAGTGTGCGGTCCTGCGCATACCAATCGCGTTCAATCAGCTCATAGCCCTCGGATGTGTGGCTGTGAAAAATCAGCACGGCAGGTTTTGATTTATCTATCGAAAGCTCAAGAGGCTCGCTGAGCACCTTTTCAATATCAAGAGATTTTGTTTCTGTTGTGTTTTTAACGTGAACGTTTTTATAGCTGTGGGTTGCGCCCTTTTGAACATATGTAACGGAGCTTATACCTGCATCTTTTTTGTCATTTGCGAAAAGTTCAGTATATTTTTTGATGAGTGCCCTGATATCAGCGGGCGTTTCTGTTATATCGGCGTTTTTTGATGCGGGCGCATCTTTGGCGGAAGTTTGCGTTTCGTAATATTCCGTAAAAGCTTGAGTAACCTTTGTTGCCGTTTGTGTTGCTGCATCGGCGTGAAACATAACACGGGCAACGGCAAGAGAAACTTCGGCTGCTGAGCTTGTGAAAAAAATTGCGGCGGCAATAAGGATTGAAACGGCGGCTGATATGATTTCGGGAAGCCTGTCTTTTTCTGAAATATTTTTCATCTGCAATCTCCTTTTTATAACTTTCATTTAATAATATGCGGGAGAGTGCTGAAAAATGGTTACAATTTGTAACATTCAAAGCCGATTTTGTAACCGTTTTGTAGCTTTTTTGTAATTTAAAAAGGTGGTAAGGGCAATAAAAATATAATATAATAGCAACATAATCCGCTCGCAGAAGTGCGACTGCAGAAGCGGAACCCCATCCATCCTTTCATTTTTTGACAAAAGATAAAACGGACTGCTTTGATGCAGTCCGTTTTTCTTTATGCTATATTAATTATTTAAGGTCGCCGCCAACTGAGCCGTCCCAGGTGTCAACGGTCTGAGCTTTCATTTCTTCTTCGTCAAACCAACGGGTTGTGACAGCCTTTGTTTCGGTGTAGAAACGGAAGCCGTCTTTGCCGAGGCAGTGAAGGTCGCCGAAGAATGACTGCTTGTGGCCTGTGAAGGGGAATACGCCGACGGGAACGGGAATGCCGACATTAACGCCAACCATACCGCCGTCTGTTCTCTTTGCAAATTCTCTTGCGTAATAACCGCTCTGGGTGAAGATAACCGAGCCGTTTGCAAAGGGATTTGCGTTCATAACTGCAAGACCTTCTTCGAAATCCTTGACTCTCTTAATGCAAAGAACGGGGCCGAAGATTTCTCTCTGGCCAACGGTCATATCTTCGGTCACATGGTCAAAGATTGTGGGGCCGACATAGAAGCCGTTTTCATAACCGGGAACAACGGGGTTTCTTCCGTCAAGAACAAGCTCTGCACCTTCTTCGATGCCTTTTTCAATCCATTTGAGAATGGACTGTCTGTGAGCTTCGGTAACAACGGGGCCGAGGGTCGATTCTTTATCGTATGCAGGGCCGAGCTTAAGCTCTTTTGCAAATTTAACAAGATAGCCAACAAGCTCATCTGCGATGCTTTCCTGAGCAACAATAACGGGAAGAGCCATGCATCTTTCGCCTGCGCAGCCGAATGATGAGTTGATGATGCCTCTTGCGCTTCTTTCGAGAGCAGCATCTTCAAGAACAAGGCCGTGATTCTTTGCTTCGCAAAGAGCCTGAACTCTTTTGCCGTTTGCGGCTGCTCTTGAATAAATATGAAGACCAACGCTTGTTGAGCCAACAAAAGTGATGCCCTTAACATCGGGGTGGTCCATAAAGATTTCTGCTTCGTTTCTTGAACAGGTAACGATGTTGATAACGCCGTCGGGAAGACCTGCTTCCTGCCAGAGCTCTGCAAGTCTCATACAGGTCATCGGTGTCATAGATGCTGCTTTGAGAACGATTGTGTTACCGCAAACAATGCAGAGGGGAGACATCCAGCCCATGGGAATCATACCGGGGAAATTGAAAGGAACAATGCCCGCAAAAACGCCTACGGGTTCTCTGTAAAGAGTTGTATCATAGCCTGATGATGTGTCTCTCATGCTTTCGCCCATAAGAAGTGAGGGGGCGGAGCAAGCGAGCTCAACGGGCTCTTTAACCTTAAGAATGTCGCCTTTTGCTTCGCTCCACACCTTGCCGTGCTCTCTTGCACAGATTTCGGTCAGCTCATCCATATGCTCTTCAAGAAGCTGACGGAATCTGAAAACAATCTGAACTCTTTTCATAACGGGCTCGTTTGACCAGGTTTTGAAAGCCTCTTTTGCGCAAGCGATTGCTTCGTTTACTTCGTCTTTGGTGCAGCAGGGAGTCTGAGCGATAACTTCGCCTGTGCTGGGATTATAAACATCCATATATTTTTCGCAGGAAGAATCAAGCCATTTGCCGCCGGCAAAATACTTAAGTTTTTTAACTGCCATATTAAACTCTCCGTTTCAAAATAAAATCTTATTAAGTTATTTTATAATTTTTAGAAAGATATGTCAATAATCAGGTGAATAAAATTAACAGATAAAGAAAAACTAAATTATAAAAAAGAGAAATAAGGATGGTTTTTATGGCAATTACAGGTGGAGAATATGAAAAAATGGCAAAAAAGGCATCGCCGCCGAGCAGAAAAATAAAAAACGGCAGCCTTGCGTTTCTTATCGGCGGATTGGTTTGTGCGCTTGGTGAGGGTTTGGGAATCGTTTGTGAAAAAATCGGTATGGATGCCGATGATGTTAAAACAATTATCCCTGTAAGTCTGATTGCGTTAACGGCTTTACTGACCGCATTCGGAGTTTTTGACAAAATTGCCTGTTTTGCGGGAGCAGGCACTATCGTGCCCATAACGGGTTTTGCAAACTCGGTTGTTTCGCCCGCAATGGAATATCAGTCAGAGGGCAGAATCCTCGGTACGGGCGCGAATATGTTCAAAATCGCAGGACCCGTGCTTGTTTACGGCTCAGCCGCCGCAGTAATTTACGGTATTGTTTATTATATATTCCTCAAATAAATTTAAAATTGATATTGCGAAAAAGCGGAAAGCCTTGTATAATATCGTCATCCCGATTAAAAAGATTTGGAGAAACGATATGGCAACAAAAAATTTCAAGCGGACAAAGCTTGCCTGCTATTCCGCGTATTTCACAATGTCGTCGATTTTCAGCCTGCCGCCCCTTCTCTTTGCAGCGCTTCACGACAAATACGGTGTTTCATACACCCTTCTCGGCACTCTTGTTTTAACAAATTTCTGCACTCAGCTCGGCGTTGACCTTATTTTTACGGTCTTCACCAAATATTTCAATGTTAAAAAGGTTGTCAGGGTTATGCCTCTGATAACTTCGGCGGGTCTTTTCATTTATGCAATGTCGCCCGTTATGTTTCCGCAGAATGTGTATATCGGTCTGCTTATAGGCACGGTGCTTTTCTCGGTTTCGGCGGGTCTTTCCGAGGTGCTTTTAAGCCCCGTTATTGCGGCGATTCCTTCGGATAACCCGCAGAAGGATATGAGCCTTCTTCATTCGCTCTATGCCTTCGGTGTGTTTACTGTTGTTGTTGTAAGTTCGCTGTTTTTCAAGCTTTTCGGCTCGGATAACTGGATGTATCTCACTCTTTTCTGGGCGGCGCTTCCGATATTTGCATCCGTTTTGTTTATGCTTTCGCCTATGCCCGAAATGGATGTTTCTCACGGAGAACAGGGAACAAAAGGAACAAAGAAAAGAACGCTCGCAATGGCAATATGCGTAGGTTCAATATTCTTTGGCAGTTGCGCCGAAAATTCGATGTCAAACTGGGTTTCAACCTTTATGGAAAATGCGCTCGGCGTTGATAAAGCGCTCGGCGATATCCTTGGTATGGCGATGTTTGCAATTCTTCTCGGAGTTGCGAGAATTTCGTATGCAAAGTTCGGCAAAAACATTATGAGAGTTCTTCTCGGCGGAATGATAGGCGCTGCAATATGCTATCTTGTTGCGGGCTTTTCAACAAGTGTTGTTTTCGCCTTTGTTGCGTGCATTTTAACGGGATTTTTCACATCTATGCTCTGGCCCGGTACGCTTATTATGATGGAAGAGAATGTTCCCGGCATCGGAGTTGCGGCTTATGCTCTTATGGCGGCAAGCGGTGACCTCGGCGCATCGGTTGCGCCTCAGCTTCTGGGAATTGTTGTTGATAATGTTTCGGCAAGCGGCTTTGCTTCGCAGCTCGG
>JAZLBI010000118.1:0-11524 GCA_045613625.1 Acutalibacteraceae bacterium
TATGAAGCATATTATGGAGATTGCCAAGCTCAATTATCATGATGATGAGAAGAAGGATGTTTCGCTCCGCGTTATCACTGATCATATAAGAAGTACCACTTTTATGGTTGGTGACGGTGTTCTTCCTTCAAACAGCGGCAGAGGTTATGTTCTCAGAAGACTTCTCAGAAGAGCTGCTCGTCACGGAAGACTCATCGGTATTGACAGACCTTTCCTTGCAGAAGTATGCGATACGGTTATAGCTGAAAATGCAAACGCATATCCCAACCTTGTTGAAAAGAGCGATTATATCAAGAAGGTTATATCAACTGAAGAAGAAAGCTTCTATAAGACAATCGATTCGGGCCTCGGCCTTCTTAATGAGATGATTGAAAAAGCCGAAAACGGTGTGCTTTCGGGCGAAGATGCTTTCAAGCTTCAGGATACCTACGGTTTCCCCATTGACCTTACCAAGGAAATTGCAAACGAAAGAAACATTGCTGTTGATGAGGAAAAGTTCCGTCAGCTCGTTGAAGAAGCAAGACTCAGAGCAAAGAGCGCAAAGAGAAATGCTGCGGATTCCGACTGGAGAAACAACGGCGTTTCATTCAAAGATGTTGCAAAGACTGAGTTTACAGGTTATACCGAAAACGGTACGGAAGGCACGATTCTTGCTCTTGTTTCTGACGGTGAAAGAAAAGATTTCATTAATGACGGCGACAGTGCAATTGTTGTTCTTGATAAAACCTCTTTCTATGCTGAAAGCGGCGGTCAGGTCGGTGATATCGGCGTGATCAGAATCGGTGAAAGCATTTTTGAGGTTACAAACACAACCAAAGACCCCGACGGAGCATATCTTCATCACGGTATTCTTACAGGTGACGGCATAAAAGTCGGTGATGTTGCTGTATCGGTTTATAATGAAGAAACAAGAACTGCAACAAGAAGAAACCATACTGCAGCCCATCTTCTTCAGGCGGCGCTCCGTGAAACACTCGGCTCACATGTTGAGCAGGCGGGTCAGCTTGTCAATGCAAATTCTATGAGATTTGACTTTACTCATTTTTCGGCACTCACAAGCGAAGAACTTGCAGCAGTTGAAAATAAAGTTAATGAAATAATTCTTTCGGCTCTTGAAGTTTCAAGCGTTGAAATGCCTATTGAAGAAGCAAAGAAGCTTGGAGCAATGGCTCTCTTCGGTGAAAAATACGGCGATGTTGTAAGAGTTGTCAGAGCAGGCGATTTTTCAACCGAACTCTGCGGCGGTACTCATGTTAATAACACAGGCAAACTCGGACTTTTCAAGGTTATTTCAGAATCATCTGTTGCTGCGGGTGTTCGCAGAATCGAAGCTGTAACAGGCAGTGGTGTGCTTGAATATATCGCAAAAAACAATGCTCTTATCATAAATACAGCGGCTGCAATGAAGCTTGCAAATGTTACTGATCTTGATAAAAAAGCTAACTCGCTTATGAATGATCTCAAAGCGAAAGATAAGGAAATTGAGCAGCTCCGTGCAGAGCTTTCACAGCTTAAAACAGGTGACCTTATGGGCAACGCTGTTGATGTTAACGGTGTCAGCCTTGTTGTGACAACTGTTGAGGGCGTTAACCCCGGCGATCTTCGTTCAATGTGTGATAAGGTTAAAGAAAACGATAATGCTGTTGCCGTTATCTGCGGAATCAACGGCGCAAATGCAAACTTTGCATGCGCTTGCGGCAAGGATGCTGTTGCAAAGGGCGCACATGCAGGCAATATTGTGAGAGAAGTTTCTAAGCTTGCAGGCGGTTCGGGCGGCGGCAGACCCGACAGCGCTATGGCAGGCACCAAAGATACCTCAAACATCAAAACAGCAATGGATTCTGTTGTTGAGATTGTTAAGGGTATGATTAAATAATTCAAAGGAAGTGTTGATATGGATTGCATTTTCTGCAAAATAATCAATGGCGATATCCCCGCGTCCAAAGTGTATGAGGATGAAAAGGTTATTGCATTTAACGATATTGAGCCTCAGGCTCCCGTGCATATTCTTATAATTCCCAAAGAGCATATCAGATCAGCTGCAGAAATCGATGAAAGCAACAGTGAGCTTATTGCACACGTTTTTGAGGTTGTGGCAAAGATTGCAAAAGAAATGAATCTTGATGGCTTCAGAATTGTCAATAACTGCGGAGACAGTGCAGGTCAGACAGTTAAGCATATTCATTTCCATATGATGAGCGGCCGTGATTTCGGCTGGCCCGCCGGCTGATTCGGAGGTGTTGAGAATGGATAAATATTACAGAGTTGATATTGCGGGTCTCGAAAGAGACCTGCTCAGATGCCCCATAAACGATAAACTTGATATCGCTGCATTTATTCTTTTCGGCGATGTTGAGGTGACTGTGCATTCAGCAGAAAAGCTTCTTGAAAAACTTCCTGAGTTCGATTATATCGTAACTCCCGAAGCAAAGAGCATTCCTCTTGCATATGAAATGTCAAGGCAGAGCGGCAAAAAATATTTTGTTGCAAGAAAAAAAGCCAAGCTCTATATGAAAGAGCCTGTTTCGGTTAATGTTCGTTCTATAACAACCGAATCAATGCAAACCCTTATTATGGATAGCCTTGAAGGCGAGCAGATAAGAGGTAAGCGCGTGGTTATTCTTGACGATGTTATCAGCACGGGTGAATCTCTCAGAGCGGTTGAAGAGCTTTGCGCAAGATTTGATGCCGATGTTGTTGCAAAGGCTTGCGTGCTTGCAGAAGGTGATGCTGCCGAAAGAAATGATATAGTTTTTCTCGGTGTTATACCTCTTATCGAGAAATAATTTACTGATATAACCGAATAAAGGGTGTTGATGATGAAGCGTCCTTTCGGAATAATCGGCTTAACATTATTCTTTGTTACAGCCTTCTTTTTCGATTTTGAAACCGGAGTGACGGCAACCGCTTTTGCGGTTTTTGCCGCCGCTCTGGTTATAAGTCTTTTATTCAGAAACATAAGAAAACACGGTTTTTTACCTCTGTTTTTTGCTTCGGGCGCAGTTTCGTGTGCGCTCCTCATCGGAGCAGTGAATTTTCTTTATCTTCCCGTTATGTCATATGACGGAATGAACGATTGCGTTCTCAAAGTGCAAACAACTGATGATTCTCAGATTCGTTACGGAAACTGCTATATTGATTCAAAGGTTTTGTCTGTTAACGGCGAAGAGGCAGATTTTGATATCAGATTGGTTTTTTCATCTCCGCCCGAAGTTCAGCCTTATGACATAATCGAAGGAAAGTTTAACATCTATGCTCTCGGTTCATCCGATGAATCTGTTTCAAAATCATATAAATCTCAGGGTGTTTTTCTTGGCGCATACCCTGTTAATGAATCTTATACCGTAACTCAGATTGCGGAAGGTGATAAACCCTTTGCCAAGAAATTTATTGACTTCAGAGCAGCTGTCAAACGGTCAGTGTACCGTGTTTTTCCTGATGACAGAGGCGGCCTTGCCGTTGCACTTACAATCGGTGATCAATACGGATTATCCGATGAAATTGACAGCGATTTTCAAAAAATCGGAATATCACATATTATTTGTGTTTCAGGATTTCATCTTTCGCTCTGGTCATTGTTTGTTTTGAATATTCTCAAAAAGACAGGTATGAAAAAATGGCTTGCAGATATTATTGCAGCCGTGTGTGTTGTTTTTATAATGGGCGTTGCGGGATTTACAAATTCCGTTATTCGTGCAGGAATAATGATGCTTGTCTTTTTGCTTGGCGATATATTTATGCGTCAGCGTGATTCGCTCAATTCGCTCGGCTTTGCGCTGACGGTAATTGCTGTTATAAAACCGTTCTCATCAGGTTCTGTTTCGTTGAAACTTTCTGTTCTTGCAACGCTTGGAATTATTCTTTATAACGAATATTTTTCTCCGTCAATCAAAAATGTTGTTTCGAAAATAAAATATAAACGCATTTCAAGGATAATTTTAAATGTTATATCCTCATTGATGATAACCGTTTCTGCAACGGCATTCACTTTGCCTGTTTCCCTGAAGCTTTACGGCAGTTTTAATTTTTTGTGCTTTGTCGCAAATCTGATTATTGTACCGCTTGCGGGATTAAGCATGGTTTTTTCGTCTGCAAGTGCATTATGGGGAGCGCTGTTCCCAGGCGTATACAACGTTTTTGGTTCAATCGCAGGCTTGATGCTGAAACTGATGATCGGCGTGTCTCATAGGCTTGCTGAGTATGATTTTTTGACTTTCAGATTGAATGAAGAGAACGTTGCTGTTCTTCTTGGCGGCTTGTTTGTTTTCTGCCTGATTGCCGTGTTGGTTTCGTGTTTAATTAAACCTGTTTACGGTTTTGCAAGTGTTCTGTGTGCATTTATTTTCACGGTTTCGATTGTTGCATTTTCCAATCATGAAAGAAAAGAAACAAAAATAACCGCAGTTGATTGCGGCGACGGAATTTCTGTTGTTGTAAGTCATAACGGAGAAAATATTCTTCTGGGATGCGGAGGAACTGACTTTTTCGGTGCAGACAGAATTTCGGATGTGCTGAATTCTTGCGGCGGAGAAATAGATGTTGCGGTTATAGCCGATGAAAGTGAAACTTATGCTGCTTATGTCAACAAAGTTTTTGCTCGTCTCAGACCTGAAAAACTATATTCTGATTCTTTGCCCGACGGTGCAGAGTTATTGCTTCGTCAAACTGAAAAATCAGCATTTTCATCTGTTTCGGGTTGCGAAAATATTAACGCTCAGAGTGTTGTGATTAACGGATGCAGTTGTGTATATTTACAAACGGATGACACTTCTGCTTTGGTTTGTTTTAAGCCTTCTTTCAGGTTTGATGATTTGCCGTCTGATTTCAGAAGCGCGGATATCATTATATCTTACGGCAATTTCCCGCAAGGCTCACAAAACCACAAAAACAAAATTTTCATTTTGGCAGCAGAAGGAATCAGATCTGAAATAATTAAAGAAACGATGACGGATAACGGTCTTCGATGCTATACTACGGAATACGGGAATGTTGTTATCCGCGCCGAAAACACAAGTGTAAGTGTAAATTCATAAGGGGAGTATAATACTATGCCTGCTTTGAATGAATCCTCATTAAAAGATAAGCTTCGTGATAATCCTGTAGGAGTATACCTTATCTACGGCGAAGAAAGCTATCTTAAAAAAACATATATTGACAAAATTGTTTCCAAAACGGTTGATCCCGCTTTTGAAGACTTTAATTTTCATACATTTGACGGCAAGGAGTGTTCGCTCTCGGATGTTTACGAAAGCGCCGAAGCCGTGCCGATGATGGCTGAAACAAAATGTGTTCTTGTCAAGGATTTTCCTCTTGATACTCTTGATGATAACGGCTTTGAGCAACTTGAAAGAGTTATTGTTGAAAATCCCGATGACTGTGCTCTTATTTTTTCTTTTGTTGCATATGAGCCCAAGGGAGCAAAATGGAATAAGGCTGTTAAGCTTTTTGAAAAAAACGGCTATGCTGTAAAACTTGATAAGAAAACATCTTTGGAACTTGCAAAAATGCTTGAGAGCGGCGCTAAAAGGCGCGGTAAGCCGTTTGCTAAAGGTGTGTCGTCTTATCTGATATCCTGTGTCGGCAGTGATCTTAACACGCTTCTCAATGAAACAGAAAAGGTTTGTGCTTATGCTCAGGGTGAAGAAATTCTGAAAAGCGATGTTGATGCTGTATGTATAAAGAGTCTTGATGCGAGAGTTTTTGATATGATCAAAGACCTTACATCGGGCAGATTTGACAGCGCATTCAGAAAGCTTTCTCAGTTGTTTGAACAGAGAGAGGATGAATTTCAGATTCTCGGTGCATTGATAGCTCAGTATTCTGATATTTACAGAGCAAAAGCAGCGGTTAAATCAGGGCTCAGAGCAGAAGTTGTTGCTCAGTATTATAATTATTCAGGCAAAGAATTCAGGTTGTCAAATGCCGCAAGAAACGGGTCTTCTCTTTCTTTTGCCGATATCGAAGAATGCATTGATATTCTTATGAATGCGGATACAACGCTGAAAAGTTCGGCAATAAATAAAAGGCTTGTTCTTGAGCAGACGGTTGTTAAACTTGCAAGGGTAGGCAGATAAATTATGATAAAAATAAAACAGGCGGTCATTGTTGAGGGCAAATATGATAAAATCAAGCTCTCGGGCATTATTGATGCGCCTATAATTCAAACTGACGGTTTCGGAATTTTCAAAGATAAGGAGCTTCAGCTTCTTATCAGAAAGCTTGCTGAAAAAAGGGGCATTCTTGTTCTTACGGACAGCGATTCCGCAGGTTTCAAAATTCGTTCTTTTATCGGTTCAACCGTTAATCAGAAAGATATAATTCACGCATATATTCCCGATATTTTCGGTAAAGAAAGCAGAAAAACAGAGCCTTCAAAAGAAGGTAAAATCGGAGTTGAAGGCGTTTCGGAACAGATTATAATGCAGGCGCTAGCCAATGCAGGCGTGCTTTGCGAATCTGCTCCCGAACCGGTAAGACCCATAACAAAGCTTGATTTATACGAACTCGGGTTTACAGGCGGTGCAGACAGTTCCAAAAAGAGAGCTGCACTTCTCAGATATTATTCATTCCCCGAGAGACTTTCGGCAAATTCTCTTGTGAAGGTGCTCAACTGTATAACATCATATGAGCGTTTCCTTGAGGATATAAAAGAGATAGAAGAGGAGATGTTATGATGATAAGAATCGGCCATGGCTATGATGTTCATAAACTTGTTGAAAACAGAAAGCTGATTGTCGGAGGCGTAGATATTCCTTATGAAAAAGGTTTGCTCGGTCATTCCGATGCAGATGTGCTTCTTCATGCAATTGGTGATGCACTTATGGGGGCGGCTGCGCTTGGTGATATAGGCTGCATTTTTCCTGATAATGATCCTGCATTCAAGGATGCAGACAGCATTGTTCTTCTTAAAGAAGTTGTTGCTCATGTTAAGAAAAACGGATATTCGGTTGTTAATATAGACAGTACACTCATTGCTCAGCAGCCCAAAATGCGCCCATATATCGATGAAATGCGCAAAAATATAGCTCAGGCTTGCGGCGTTGATGTTGATATGATAAGCGTTAAAGCAACAACTGAAGAAAAACTCGGTTTCACCGGCAGGGGAGAAGGCATTTCTGCTCATGCCGTATGTATTATTCAGACTGAAAATTAATTTTTTGTAAAGTTTAATGATATTGTTTGCAACATAAAACGCATTATGGTATGATAAAATCAGTTACATGAAGGGTTGGTTGGGATAATGGACGTTTTTGATAATTTCACGGATTTTTTTTCTAAAATTCCGTCGTTAAAACCCGGTATTTCGGATTTTCTTGATATAATTTTTGTTGCATTTATTCTTTATAACGGCATAAAGCTTATTCGTGACACACGAGCTTTTCAGCTTGTTAAAGGTCTTATATTTCTCGGCTTGATTTATCTTGTGATAAACACACTTAATATGGAAGCAAGCTCGTATCTTTTTGAGTTTGTTTTCAAAAATATTTTTATAATTCTTGTTGTTATTTTTCAGCAGGAAATCAGGCAGATTTTTGAAAAAGTCGGCACAAGCAGACTTGCAAGCCTGAGTTTGCTTCTTAAGGGTGGAAACAAAGAGAAAAGCAGAGTTGTCACAGATGCTGTTATTGAGATTTCAAAGGCAGTTCAGCGCATGAGCGACAGCAAAACAGGCTCTTTGATCGTTATGGAAAAAGATGTTCTTCTCGGAGATGTTAACAGAACGGGAACGGCGGTTGATGCTGTTGTTTCGCATGAACTTGTCGGCAACATATTTTTCCCGAATTCACCTTTGCACGACGGCGCAGCAATTGTCAGAGACGGCAGACTTCTTTGCGCTGGATGCGTGCTGCCGTTGACCAAAAATGAAAACATTTCAAGCGAACTCGGCACAAGGCACAGAGCGGCGCTGGGGATGAGTGAGCAGAGCGATGCGATTGTTATTGTTACGTCTGAAGAAACGGGGATAATTTCCGTTGCTGTAGGCGGTGAGCTTATACGTAATCTTAATGAGGCTGAATTGCGTGCGAAACTTATTGATCATCTTGTTGAAAGCAACGGTGAACATAAGATAACAGGCGAAGACGGAGTTCTCAAAAAAATCTTCAAGGGGAAAAAGAAATGAAGAAAAAACAAAGATTAAGTGACCTTTTTTATGATAATCGTTTTCTTCTTGTGTTTTCCGTTCTTGCTGCAATAGCTTTCTGGTTGGTTGTTGTTGTTGAATTCGGCGTTGAAGTTGAGCGTGAAATCAAAGGCGTGCCTGTTTCGGTAGATTATGAGAAAATAGAAAACGATTTCGGATTGAAACCTTTCGGTCAAAAAGAATACACGGTTGATATAACTGTCAGCGGAAAAAAATATATTGTTGAAGCCGATGATATTTTGGATGATTTTACCGTGAAAGCAAACACGAGCTATGTCAACACTGCAGGAGACAGTTATCTTGCCATATCGGTAGAGTCGAATAGTTCACTCTATGAGATTGTTGATAAATCCACCGATGAAATAAAGGTTTATTTTGATTATCCAGGTGCCCAGGAGGTTGTTGTTGAACCTCAAATTATGTTTAACGGCGATCCTGTTGCCGAGGGGTATCATCTTGGCGGATATCTTTTCCCTGAGTCGAATACAGTCAGGGTAACAGGTCCCGAAACAGAAGTTAACAAAGTCAAAAAGGTTATTGCGAGAGCCGAGATTGACGGAAAACTCCGTCAGAATAAAACATTTAAGGCTGAGCTTGTTGCTTTGAACGATGCAGGTGAAACTGTTTCATCATCATATCTTTCGTTCAATAAAAGCAATAACGAAATCAGTATAACTGTGCCTGTTTATAAATTGGCAGAGCTTCCTGTGGGATGTGAATTTGTTAACAGACCTTCCGATTATGTTGAAGACGCAAATCTTCCGTTTATATACACGATTTCGCCTTCAAATGTGCAGGTCGGTATTCCTGAGAAAAAGCTTGAAACAACAACTTTTCTTGATGTCAAATCCATTGATTTCTCGGAGCTTAAAGACGGTGTAAATACATTTAAGGTCAATGCATCTGAGCTCACAAATGCTGTTGTTGTTGACGACACAAAAGAGTTTACCGTAATTGTAACTGTTAACGGAATGTCATCGAAAAAAATAAGTCCAAATCAAAATATTTCGTTTATCAATGTTCCGGATGATTTGGAATATGAGTTTGTAAAGTTTGATTTTTCTGAAGTTACCGTTGTTGGCCCTGTCAGCACTATAAGCGGAATAAAATCTGATGATATCGTTCTTACCGCAGATTTAAGCGGTGTTTCAGCCGAAAACAGCGGTAATATAACCGTTCCCGTAACGCTTACAGATAACGATACCTGGCTTTACGGAACTTACACAGCAACACTTCTTGTATCATAAACCGTTTTTAATCAAAGAGCCTGTTCAGATTGAACGGGCTCTTTTTATATATTTATAAATAATTTTATATATTTTATTAGATTTATATTGATTTATTAATATCTGCTATGTTATAATATGTTGAAAAATTATTTTGTTGTGAGGGGGATCGATTGATGAAAAAGCTTGGTTTGTATATTGTCTTTGTTGCTTTTATTTGTTTGTTCTTTTCATCATGCGATTCCGCTCGGATAATCCGACCCGTTGAGTCTTTGCTTTCTCCTCCTCTTTATCATGAAGAATATGAAGAACTCGTTGAAGTTTTTCGTGAAAGCGTAAGCAAGGATTTCATTTTTTGCACTCCTCAGGAAGGGGAATACCGCTCGGCGATTGTTGTTGAAGACATCGATTCAGACGGTGAAACCGAAGCGCTGATATTTTATAAAGACAGTGCAGACAGCTCTGTTGCCAGAATGCACTATTTCAATGTTATTGACGGTGAATGGGTCTCGAGAGGCGATTTCAACGGTTACGGTAACGAAATAAAGAAAACCTTCATAACCGATATGGATGGCGACGGTAACAGCGAGCTTATTGTTGTGTGGAGTGTTTCGGGTGTTTCTTCAGGAAACATTATGTCGGTATACAGAACATCATATAATTTCGACAACTACAAAGAAGTTTCAAACGAAATGTGCACCGTTTGCGAAATTGCAGATATGGATGGCGACTCAAAAGAAGAAATCTTTTATATGAACCAAGTTGTTTCTTCAGGTATTTCGCAAAGATTCGCCAGAGTCATGAAGCTTTCGGGCGACACCGTTGTGATTATGGGCGAAGCTAAGATGGATCCGAATATCAGCAGTTATACTTCGGTTAAAACAGAAAAAGCTTCGGGTGATTCTCCTCTCAAATTTTATGTTGATGCTCTTAAGGGAGAAAGCCAGATGATTACCGAGCTGATTTATTGGGATGAAAATAAATCCGAACTCTGTGCGCCGATGCTTGATGCAGAAACAATGACCAACACCGCAACTCTTCGTTATGAGCCGATACCGAGTTCAGATGTTAATAACGACGGAATAATTGATATCCCCGTTCAGTCAAGAAGTCTCGGAACGGATTCTGATAACACAGGCATTTATGTTACCGATTGGATAGATTATTCAAACAGCGGAATTCAGACCGTTGACAGCACACTCGTTAATTATTCCGACGGATATATGATTCATATCGATGAGGATGAAATAAAAACAACAGGCGTGAGAAGCTATGCGTCTCAAAACTGTTGGGTTATTTATAAAACAGACAAAAACGGCAATTCTCTCAGCGAACTTTATTCCGTTCTTAAAATTCCGAAAGAAAGATGGAACAAAGAAGATTTCGGTGAATATATAACCGTTATGGAGAGGGACGACAGTGTTATATGCGCTTATATAACGCAGAGCGGTGCCGAAAGCGGAATTCACGGCGATATGATTAATTCGAAAATAACAAGAACACCTTAAAATTCTCGTTGAAGGAGATAATACTATGAAGCGAGTTCTTATAGCGGAAGATGAAGCAGCAATAAGAGAGTTTATTGTTATCAATCTCAAAAGAGGCGGATATGAAGTTATAGAAGCGGAGGATGGCGCAAGAGCTGTTGAACTTTATGATGCCTGCAACGGTGATGTTGATGTTGCGCTTCTGGATGTTATGATGCCGAATATGGATGGGCTTGAGGTTTGCAAACAGCTCAGAAGCAGAAGTTCAAATATAGGCATAATAATGCTGACAGCCAAAACTCAGGAGATGGATAAGATAACGGGTCTTATGATGGGTGCGGATGATTATGTAACCAAACCCTTTTCGCCAACCGAACTTGTAGCGAGAGTTGATGCTATTTACAGGCGCGTTTCCATGAACACGGTTCGTAAACCAGTTGCGGATGATATTATTGAACTCGGCGAGTTCAAGCTTAATCTCAGAAGCAGATCTCTTACCAAGAACGGAAGATATATCGAACTTACTCAGGTTGAATTTCAAATGATGGAATATTTCTTCACAAATCAGGGTGCGGCGCTCAGCCGAACCGATATCCTCAATAAAGTCTGGGGCAGCGAATATTTCGGTGAAGAAAAGATTGTTGACGTTAATATAAGAAGGCTTCGTA
>JAZLBI010000119.1:0-9583 GCA_045613625.1 Acutalibacteraceae bacterium
ATGTGGGCGTTGCCTTTGGGTAACGGCAGAATCGGTGCAATGCAATACGGCAATCCGCACTGTGAACAAATTGAAATAAACGAGGAATCTCTTTGGTGCGGCAGACAGATTCAGGAGAAATACCACGCTTCACCCGAAGCCCTCAAGGAAATCCGCCGCCTTGTCAGCGAAGAAAAGCTTAAAGAAGCGGCTCAGCTTGCCCGCCAGACTTTTTTGTCAGACCCGCCCGTTGTCCGTTCCTATGAAAGCTTTGGGGAGATTTTTATTGATTTTCTCGATAAATCCCCCTACACAAATTACCGCAAGGAATTGGAATTAAGCGAAGCTGTTGCTCGGATTTTCTGGACAAAAAGCAAAATAAATTTTAAAAGTGAATGCTTTATCAGCGAGGATTTTGACGGATTTGTTTATAAGGTTGAAACCGACGAAAAACCTTTTTCTTGTAATGTGAGCATTAAAAGAAAGCAGGATGCTTACAGCTCCTGCGTAAATCCTGACACAATCATTATGAACGGCAGAATTACATACAGCACCCATCACCACTATGGTGAGGGTGGCGAGGGTATGTCATTCGGATCAAAACTTTGCATCAAAACAGACGGTGAATTGACTGCCAACCATAGCACAATAACCGTTATTGATGCAACCTATGTTATTGTTTACGCCGCTTTCGAAACAAATTATAATGTTAACAAATATGATGTTGACGAAACCATTGATTTCAAAAGCAAGTTAAACGAAACAATCGAAAGCCTTATAAATGCAGATTATGAAACGGTTAAAGAAACTCATATTTCGACTCATAAAAAATGGTTCGGTAATGTTCAACTCGAATTAGAAACAACTGAAATCAGTGAACTTACAACAAACCAAAGGCTCAAAGAACTCAAATGGGATGAATATGATCCCGATTTATTCGCTCTTTACTATAATTTCGGCAGATATCTTCTGATTGAAAGCTCAGGCAAAAACGCAAGGCTTCCCGCTAACCTTCAAGGTATCTGGTGCCACGATTTCAATCCCCCCTGGGGAAGCGATTTCCACACCAATATAAACCTTCAAATGAATTACTGGCCCAGTGAAAGTGCAAATCTTTCCGAAACTTCTGCGCCTTTCATCCATTTCATGAAAATGGTCAGCTCTTTCGGTTCTGAAACCGCAAAGGAGCTTTTCGGCGCAAGAGGCTGGGTTATTAACCACACTACCGACGCATTCGGAAGAACGGGTGTTCACGACAGCGTTGACTGCGGATTCTTCCCTATGGCAGGCCCCTGGCTTTGTCTCAATCTCTGGGAGCATTATGAATACACTAACAGTATAGAATATCTCGAAGAGATTTATCCGATTTTAAAAGGCGCCTGCGAGTTTGTTCAGGATTATTTAACAGAGAACGAGAAGGGTCAGCTTATCACTTCACCATCAAACTCTCCTGAAAACGAATTTTATTATATTGACACAAATGGCGAAAAGCAGGAGAGTATGTTTACCGAAGGCGCAACAATAGATTTTCAGATTATTTATGCTCTCTTCACCCGTACTGTTCACGCTTGCAAGGTTCTTAACAAAGATGAAGAGTTTTCAAAAAATCTTTTTGAAGTTCTTGAAAAGCTTCCTCACATAGAAATAAGCGAACGTTACGGAACAATACGCGAATGGATTAAGGACTATGAGGAAACTGATCCCGGACACCGCCATATTTCCCACCTTTTCGGGCTTTTCCCCGGTGACCAGATTAACGAAAGTGACCCTGAAATCTATGAAGCAGCAAAGAGAACCATTGCTCGACGAATTGAAAACGGTGGCGGTTCAACAGGTTGGTCAAGAGCCTGGACAATTTGCTTCTACACCCGACTTAAAGACGGTGAAAATGCGTACAAACACCTTAAATATTTGCTCGAAAAATGCACTGCCAATAACTTTTTTGACATTCATCCTCCGTTCCAGATTGACGGTAACTTCGGCGGTGTTGCGGCTATTACGGAAATGCTTCTTCAAAGCCACCTCGGCTCTCCTGACAACAGAGTTTCAGAGCTTTTACCTGCTTTACCAAACGACTGGAACAAGGGCTCGGTTAAGGGCATCAGGGCAAGGGGAAATCTGTCCTTTGATATTTCTTGGGAAAATTCAATTCTTAAAAATGCTGCGGTAACCGCAGAAAACGATTGCACATTAAGAATTAAATTAAATGATAAAACGAAGAATCTCAAAGCAAATAAGCCCTATATTATTGAAGACAACTGCTTGAAAACAAATCTTTCCGCAGGAGAGACAATAGAACTTACCAACTGATAATTCAGAGTAAGTTGCAGACTATCTCTGCACAAAATACAATGCAGACAAATATATCATTTTATTTCTTTTTTTCTTAAAAACAAATAATCATTCACTAAAATAAAGAAGTTTTTGAATGAAACAAATATGAAGTGTCTTATTTCTGAAATTCTTCTGCAGATGATTTATCTTGTACACTATGCTTAGATACAAACTTGACATTTTTATATTAAAATTATATAATAATAAACAAATAGCAAGGAGGTGAAATGAAAATGAAAAGAATTATGTACATTATATTTACTTCTGTTCTTCTGCTTTTTTCTGTTACAATTTCGGCATCTGCTGAACAAGTTTCGTCAACAACCGCTGGATTCAGTAACGTTCCGTTTTCAAACGGATATTACGGCTTTTGCATCGATGAAAAACTTAAAGGCGCAGAAACAGGTGACAGTTTCACCTCTGCTGACAGCACTTCTGTTGCAAACAACAACATTGACGGTAGTGACGTTTCTCAAAAATTGAAGATTCTTTTTACAGAATGTTTTGACGATATTTTTATCCCTGATGGCAATGGCGGATATGTTGTTGACAGTTATAAGGCAGGTTCATCGGTTCAGAGCGCAATCTGGAATATAACAGACGGACATTATATTTGGGGAGAAAGCAAAAGTTTTGTCGATAAAGTCAATTCGTATAATGGACCTGACATTCCTGATGAAGGTTATTCAAAGGTTCTTGCCAACGGCGATGTTATTAACTTCTTCTTTACTGTTGTTGAGCCTCATAAAGAGGGGCAACAATCTTTCTTTGCATACAAAGTAACTGTCGGTCAAGATTCAACACACAAGCACGAATTTAGCGACAAATGGGAATCAGATGATGAAAACCATTGGCATGAATGCGAATGCGACGAAAAGGCTGATGTTGAAAAGCACGACGGAACAATTGCCGATTGTAAAAATCCTTCAGTCTGTAAGGTTTGCAATAAGAACCTTGGTGATGTGAATCCCGATAATCATACAGGTGAAACTGAAATCCGAAATGCAAAACCTGCAACTGAGTTCAAAGACGGCTATACAGGTGATACCCATTGCAAGGATTGTGACAAACTTCTTAAAAAAGGCGAAACTATTCCTGCAACACACAAGCACGAATTTAGCGACAAATGGGAATCTGATGATGAAAACCATTGGCATAAATGTGAATGTGATGAAAAGTCCGATATTGAAAAACACTCTGTTTTAAATGGAGTTTGTACTGTTTGCGGTAAGAATGTTAAAGCTGATGAAAACCTACCTGACATCAGTTTAGACCTTGATGGAGTCCTCGATCTGCTTCCCAATATGGACTCATTTGATTCTGATTTCATTTTTGGTTTGATTCCCGGTTTCGATTCAGAAGATAATAATGATAACGGAACCAATTCTGATTCACCAACAGAAACCGATAAAAATGACAATACGGAAATTCCGGATACCGGAAGTGATTCTCGAATCACTTATGTTTATTTCATCATATTGTTCAGTATTCTCACTTTGATGCTGACCATATATTTCAGGAAAAGAGAGTTTGCTGAATAACGTTAATTTTAAGTGAATATCAAACCACTTCATCGAATACATCATGTTATTTGGTGAAGTGGTTTTTTATAATCAATAACTGTTTAAAAAATTGTTTTTTAGTTCGGTGACGAAGATTTCAAGAAATATTTATCATTTCTTTCGCAAGGTCGTTTTGTTTGCAAAAACATCTTTATGATGTAAACACAAGCATATTTATAAATTTTTTTGATAACAGAGAATTCAGCGTTCATTCAAAGATACGAACGATGTTGGACGGTGTTTTAAGCGACGAAGAAGCCGGAAATCTTCTGCTTATTTTGAGAGCGAAATGACCGATATGGTTATTAATACACCCGAATTCGGAATGGCTGTTAAAGCATATTGTCCTATGGGCAGACCAGGCAAGGCCGGAGAGCTTGACGGTGCTCTTGTATATTTTGCATCGGATGCTTCAAGCTATACAACAGGTCAGCTTCTTACCGTTGACGGCGGATGGACAACAATCTAAGAATCTTATCTTCCGGAACCCCACAGATTTGCTGTGGGGTTTTTCTTATGCTTTTTGTATATTCAAAAAGGAATTTCTTTTTTTATATGCAGATTAATTAAACAATACTTGAAGAATTTGTGTTTGCGTGATATACTGATAAAAAATCATAAACGGAGGCAAAAAAATGAAGAAAAAATTGTTAAGAATTATTTCGGCCGTGCTTTGTGTGGCTCTTCTTGTTTCTGGAGTGTCGGTTGCTTCTTATGCCGTTCAGAATCAGAGCACAACCGCCGTACAGGAAGAACCTGTAGGTGACGGCATTATGAAGGGTCTTTACAATACACTCAATGTCATTGTTGAAGGTCTTGTGAAGTCGATATGCGGAATATATGTTAATCCTAAAGATTGGAAAAATATTGATGAATATAATTCCGATGAAATAGGCTTTATGCCCGGCAGAGAAACATATCAGACAACAGCGGGAGAAAACAATATTTGGAAGCTTGGATATTCAAAAAAGAGCATCGTTCCGAATGATGTTGACAGCGGCAAATATAACCTCGGAAGAGACTTGCTCAACAAATATGCCGAGGGTGTTTATGACGATCAGTGTATCCGCGTTGCCGTAATTGATGATAACAGCGGCGAGGGTGCGGTTGTTCTCGGTGCAATCGATTCTCTCGGCGTTACCTCAACCGATGTGCGCACAATCCGTAAAGCGATTATTGAATATTGTGAATCTCAGGGCATCGAGGTTGCAAGTATCAATATCAGCGCAACTCACGCACATTCTGCACTTGATACTCAGGGTGTCAGCACAGAATTTTTCAGAAAACTTTTCGGTACATTCTGGTGCAATCTGATCGGTTACGAAGGAACATTGGCGGGTCTTGAAACTGCAGAAAAGTTCAAGCAGCATTTTATATCCGTATCCATTGAAGCAATAAAAGATGCTTTTGATAATATGGAAGAGGGTAAACTTTATTTCTCAGAAATCGATATGGGTGAATTTTTCAAAGATAAAAGAGATCTTATTTCAAAAGAAGACCTTCCTGATACAGCCAGCTTTAAGTTCGTTCCCGCTTCCGGTAAACCTGCAACATACATAAGCGACATAACCTGTCATGCAACATCTTTCAGCGCAAGCAACGGTCTTGTAGGTTCAGACTATATTTACTACGCTGATGAATATATCAAAAACACAGAAGACAGCAATTTCATTATGATACCCGGTGCTGTTGGTCAGGTTTCACGTGATATCGATGTTGATACAACCGGTATGACTGAATATGAAGAAAAGGGTTCCAGCGCCAGAAAACTCGGACAGCTTGTTGGTGAAAAAATAGTTGAAGCCGACTATGCAACAGAACTTTCACCGATTATTAATGTTAAGCACAGAGAACTCTTCATCGTGCCTGAAAACAGCATTCTTACACTTGCTTGTGAAATCGGACTTGTAAATAATAAGATTTTTTATGACGGTTTCCTTGTCAAAGAATATTGTATGGCAACCGAAATGGGTTATCTTGAATTCGGCAACGAGATTGCGCTTGCGCTTTTCCCCGGTGAGCTTTATCCTGAGGTTTTCTGGGATGACGAGATAACAGGCGGTGCAAACTGGGACGGCACTGAGTGGCCTTATGATAACCTTTCAACAGCTGTTGACGGCGTTACAACATATGCGGTAAGCCTTACAAATGATGCTATCGGATATGTTCTTACTGATAACAATTTTGCGTTTATGGGTCATATCATCGGCGACGGAATTGCAGACGAAACGCTTTCGGTCGGCAAACATATCGGCTCATATCTTGTAACCGAATATCTTGCTCTTATTGAGTCGCTTTGATAATTGTAAAGTGCAACGGGAATTTCTCGTTGCACTTTTTGCAATAAAATATTTAAAGTTAAAACAAACGATAAATCCATTGCCTGTTTTAAACGAAAATATCGTTTTGAGTTAAATCCAGAATTTTAAGAAAATTTATATTTTATAGCCGAAAACCTCGCAATGCTGAATGAAATACTTATTATACAAAAATTGCGATTTTTATTTGATATTTGGTTGATGTCTCGCAATTAATATGGTAAAATATATTATATTTTCTTGGAGATGATTTATTTGAAAAAGATTTTTTCGTTATTTATAAGCGTTTTATTGATGATAACAATTATTGTCACTTCAGTTCCTTTGGCTTCTGCCGCAAGTGACGGCGCCGATATTCCTGTTATTCATGTTTGCGGTTACGGCGCTCTTCTTGTCAGAAATAACGAAGAAGGGGTTAAAGAAACCGTATATCCGCTTCAAATTGAGAATAACTATATTGAAGAAAAAGCAAAAGAAATTCTTCCCGTTTTTGCAAAAGCTTTTTTTACTCAGAAATGGGATGATTTCTGCGATGTTCTTGTTGATACCTTTGTTCCCGTGTTTGAACCAATGGCTCTTGATAAAAACGGCGAAGCAACAGATGGAAGCAGAGCTGATTGGACTTGGTCAAGATCAACTTTGCCGAACAGAAAAAATAAAGCGGGGAAATACAGCGCAACAGCATACCCTTTCCATTATGACTGGCGACTTGACCCTATGGTAACTGCTGATTCATTGCGCCAATATATTGAAGATATTCTCTATGTAACAGGCAAAAAAGAGGTTGCTCTTTACGGCAGATGTCTCGGTTCAAATGTTGTTACTGCATATATGGCAAAATATGACGGAGAATATGTCAGAGAAGTTATTCATTATGCAAGCAGTGTTTACGGCGCAACGCAGTGCAGCAAAGCGTTTACAGGTGAACTTTATCTTCACGCAGACGGTATAGAGCGTTTTATGTATGACCTTGATCTCGGCCTTGAAGAATATTATTCAGAGCTTATCCAATCGCTTGTTTTGCTTTTGAACAAAACATACGGCCTTGATGTTGCCTGCTGGGCAGTCAATAATGTTGTTGAGGATATCTATCTTGATATTTTCCCTGAAGTTATGAGAGCAGGTTTCGGCACCTTCCCATCTTATTGGAGTATGGTAAGTGTTGAGGATTACGATAGGGCTATGGAAACTGTTTTTTACGGTGTTAATCGTGAAGAATATGCGGGTCTTATTGAAAAAATTGAATATTATCATAATAATGTTCGGTTGAAGTTTGAAGATATCACGCGCAATCATATCGAAAAAGGAATCGGATTTTCAAATATTGTCAAATATGGCATGCAGACAATACCCGTTACCGAAAATTCAGATGAACTTTCAGACAGAACGGTAACCGTTCGCGAAAGCAGTTTCGGTGCAACAGTTGTTAAAATAGGGGAGACACTATCTGATGAATATATAAACAATGCTGTTGCTGCATCAACCGATAAATATATTTCTCCCGATAAACAGATTGATGCTTCAACCTGTATCTTACCGGACAGAACCTGGTTTATCAAGAATATTGTTCACGATTATTTCCCAAGCTGCGTTAACGGTTTGGTAAGTCAGATAGTTAATAACAAAGATTTCAATGTTTTCTCAAGTGAAGAATATCCGCAGTATCTTTTGTTTGATGAAAAAAATCAATCAATTGTGCCGTTAACACCTGAAAATATGTGCACAACTGATAAATGGCATATAACTTTTTTTGAGGCGCTTCGCAGATTCTTTGTTGCGCTGATTGAAATTATCAAAGTTAACATTAATTTATAATTTAATTCGAAAAAAGGTGTTTTAGTTGATGATCAAGAGACTGATTTCATTAATTCTGGTTTTTATCATTGCCGTTTCTGCTTGCATTGTAGTTTACGCCGATGAAGAAACAACAACAGCGATAACACAGACTGAAACTGAAGAAAAAGCGAGTAATCCTTATGATGAATTTGTTGTAAACAATATTACTGATTACAAAAAAATGCTTGTTAAATTTAATATTCCAACTGTAACAACAAATCAGTTTTTGAATTTAATCAGAATTTTTAATTATCCATTCAGACTTCTCACTGGCTCAGCCTGGTATCCTGAAGAACATTTTAATGTTACGGTTGATGTGTTTATTCAAACATTAAGCGATCAGGTGCTTGCTGAAAGCGGTCTTGATGTTGCTGCTATTTTTACCAATTTGCCAGATATAAACGTTCCTGCCGATCTTGCAGTTAAAGTTTTGAATATTGATACTGTTGAGTTCAGAAATCAGATGTATGCAAAACGCGACGAGCTATGGGCTTCGGGTGATGATACAACGGCAACTCTTTATCATTTTCTCGGCGCATATCTGAGCATCATTGAGCATTGCGAGCTTTATGCAGAACCTACAGTTGACCCCGACGTTTATGAAATAAAAGCAAGATATACATACAAAGATGGCGGAACAGAAGAATTAAGACCCGGATTTTACATTAACACCGCAACAGGTGAATGCACAAACAAAAACAATTCGGGTGTTATGGGAACCGGCTTCAATTTCTCAATAACCGAGATGATGGTTTATGCAACAAGCGAAGCTTGGATGAGGGATTTCGGCTTCTGTGTTTTTTATGATATAGCCGCAAATTCAATGCCTTTGCTCTGGAATTATAACACAAGAAGATTCAAGTTTGATTATGACGGGCTTGAATGGATGGTTCAGATCTGGAAGGGTAATTATCTTATTGCAAACGGCGCTGAAGTTGGTTTGTATAACAGAACAGCTGATAAGTTCGGAACATTCTACAATTGCGCTGAAGATGACCGAATGATTCCTATGTCTATGCAGCTTTATGCAGGCGATAAGCTTATTGTTAATCAGGAAGAACAGCTTCATTGGTGGATAAACGGTTTCAGAATCAACGGCGTTCATTATCCTGTTTCAAGCCTTACTCTGTTTTTTACATTGGAAATGCCTGATGAAGAAATGCTGAACGCATTTTGCAATTCAATTGATAAAAATTACAGAAAAGATGTAAAATATATGGTTGACGGTCTGAAAGTTACCGTTGCGTGGTAATTCAGAATTTTATATGTGTAATATATTGTTCTGCGGGAGTTTACCGATATTAATTGACATTAAATAACAATATGTTATATAATAATTGAGATAAAAATAATCGGGAGATACATTATGGCAGAAAATAAACAAACCAAGAAATATGATAAGCTTATAAAAATATTGCAGATTTTATCGTTTGTTTTTATGCTCGCGATGGTTGTTCTGTGCGTTGTATTTCTGAAGAAAAATAATATCTCCGTTAAAAATGTTGATGCGCTTACTCAGTATCTTGTTGGCGGAACATTAACGGTTGCACTAAT
>JAZLBI010000120.1:0-3755 GCA_045613625.1 Acutalibacteraceae bacterium
GTGAAATCGACGGCAAATGCAGAAGATATTCTTATGACCCTCTCAAGCGCAGACCCAAAAAACCTCTTCTCGTTGAAAAAGCAGATCCCTCAGAATTTGAATTATAAGGTGATTTTATGAAAACAATCAAAGAATTTGTATGCAACCCTCTCCCCACTAAGAATTGCCACGCAACAACCGTTCTTCCTCTGCCCGACGGCAGCGTTGTTACCGCTTGGTTCGGCGGAACAAAAGAAGGAACAACCGATGTTGATATATGGTATTCACGCCGTGACGAAAACGGTTGGAGCAAACCCGCAAACATCAGCTATAAAAAACATATTCCTCATTGGAATCCCGTTCTCTTCCTTCGCGAAAACGGAGAAATTCTTCTTTTCTTTAAAGTCGGCAAAGAGATCCCCTCGTGGCGCACCTTCGTCTCTGTTTCATCTGATGGCGGAAAAACCTTCGGCAAACCCCGCGAACTTGTTGAGGGAGACAGAAGCGGCGGCAGAGGCCCCGTAAAAAATAAATGTCTGCGTCTTTCAGACGGAAGAGTTCTTGCTCCCGCATCAAACGAAAACAGAGGCTGGAACTGTTTTATTGACACATCGTTTGATGACGGTCTCACCTGGAAAAAGGGCAACAAAATAAAAACCGAGCGCACAGCCCCCATCCTCAACAGCCTTAATCACTACACCTCAAATCACATCCCCATGATTCAGCCCACTCTCTGGGAAAGCGAAAACGGCAAGGTTCATATGCTCACAAGAACCCCCGTGGGCAAAGCTTACAGAAGCGATTCCGATGACTACGGCGAAACCTGGTGTCAGGCTTATCCCACCGTTCTGCCCAACAACAACAGCGGTCTTGATGTTGTTAAAGTTCCGAACGGCGACCTTTACCTGATTTCAAACCCCGTAAGCGAAAACTGGGGTGAGCGTTCACCTCTCACCATTCAGAAATCCTGCGATAACGGCGAAACCTGGGAAACTGTTATCACTCTCGAAGAAGAAAAAATCGACAGCGAATTTTCATACCCCTCAATGCACTATATGAACGGCTCTCTCTATATTTCATACACTTATGAGCGCCTCAATATTGCGTTCTGGAAAATTGATCTTTGATTTGCAGACATTTCCTCTTTTTTGATTAGCAAAACCTATTGTCACGGTATTGATTTTATGATATAATCAAAACGATAGGCAATAATATATAAAGTAAAAGGAGAAAAATATGAAAAAGATTATAGCTATCGTTCTTGCTCTTGCAGCAATTCTTTCACTTGCAGCTTGCAACGGCTCATCAGACAAAGAAACAAAAACTCTTACTCCCGAAACAACCGAAGCTCCCGCAGCTCAGCTTGAGGGCACTCTTGAAGAAATTTCAGCAAAAATCCTTGAAAAAGCAACAACAGTTGAATTTATGATGGGTCCTGCAACAGAAATCGATCTCAGCGACATTGATGCAGCTAAATATTACATCGGCATTGACCCCACAGACAAGGTTGAAAGAGCAACCTTCACAGAGCCCATGATCGGCGCTCAGCCCTTCTCACTCTGCCTTATCGAAGCCAAAGACGGCGCTGACCTTGAAGCTCTCAAGAACGAAATTCTTGAAACAGTTAATATGAGAAAATGGATGTGCGTAGGCGCTGAAAAGCTTATTGTTTCAAACTGCGGCAACACCATCCTTATGGTTATGGGTTCAGAAGTAATGGCTGATGATGTTTACAACGCATTCACAGCAATCTCAAACAACACTGCAAGCCCCGCTCTCACAAAAGCAGGCGAAGCAAATGAAGAACCTCCCGTTGACGGTGAAGCAGATATGGATGCTCCCGCAGCAATGCCCGGCGAAGACGAAGGCATTATGCTCGGCTAATTCAAAAATCAAATTTAAAGCACCGGAGCTCATCTTCGGTGCTTTTTTTCAGGAGTAATGTATGCTTTTCTCAAGTTTAACCTTTCTTTTTGCGTTTCTGCCCGTTGTTATTCTGGGATACTATATACTGCCCTATAAATTGAAAAACATCTGGCTTCTTCTCTCAAGTCTGTTTTTTTATTTCTACGGCGAGCCGAAATACCTTATAATTATGCTTTCAGTTATAACCGTAAGCTATATTTTCGGTCTTGTTACCGAAAGGCTCAGCGGTGCGGCGCGAAAAATTGCGCTTGCCGCTTCGGTTATAACAAGCTTATCTGCTCTGATTTATTTCAAATATACCGACTTTTTCATTTCAACCGTAAATTCCGCATTCGGAACGGATTTTGACCTTCTCAAAATCGCTTTGCCCATAGGCATAAGCTTCTTCACTTTTCAGGCAATCAGCTACAATATTGATGTTTACAGAGCAGAAGTTCCCGCTCAGAAAAATCCGCTCAACCTTGCGCTGTATGTATCGCTCTTCCCTCAGCTCGTT
Organism: Acutalibacteraceae bacterium; assembly: GCA_045613625.1. Lineage (GTDB taxonomy): Bacteria > Bacillota > Clostridia > Oscillospirales > Acutalibacteraceae > CAG-177. The sequence continues at coordinate 2,402 of JAZLBI010000120.1, forward strand.
GCGGGACCGATTGTGCGCTATTCCGATGTTGAGCGCGACCTGAGAGAAAGAAAGCACACCCTGGACGGCTTCAGCTACGGTGTTAAAAGGTTTGTTGTTGGCCTCGCTAAAAAAATTCTTCTTGCCAACACGCTCGGCAACCTGTGTGAAATTTTCAGAGATACCGAAGAAAAATCAACTCTTTTCTTCTGGATTTATGCCGTTGCATATTCGCTTCAGGTCTATTTCGATTTCTCGGGCTACAGCGATATGGCAATAGGTCTCGGCAGTATGTTCGGCTTTAAGTTTATGGAAAACTTCCGCCATCCCTATGTTTCACGCTCCGTTACGGAATTCTGGAGAAGATGGCATATTTCGCTCGGCAGCTGGTTCAGAGATTATGTTTATATTCCCATGGGCGGAAACCGTGTGAAAAAGCACCGTTTCATACTGAACATCCTCACCGTATGGTTCCTCACCGGATTCTGGCACGGCGCAGACTGGACTTTCATTATATGGGGTCTTTATTTTGCTGCCCTTCTGCTTGCTGAAAAATTTATTCCTGCAAAAATCAAAGATAAAGTGCCCGCAGCAATCAGCCATATATATCTTATTTTCGCCGTTCTCGTCGGTTTTGTCATCTTCAACGGCAGCGGTGTTGACGGAGTTATCTCAGACCTTCGGGGAATGTTCACCTCATCTTATCCCATCTGCACCGATATAACGCTTTATTATCTGAGAAGCTATGCCGTTCTTTTCGTTGCAGGCATAATCGGCGCAACGCCCCTTGCCAAAACTTGCGTTAAAAAACTCTCAAAAACAAAAGCCGGCTCAAAAATAATCCCGATTGCTGAGCCTGTGTTTATTCTTGCCGTTATGGTTGCAGTTACCGCATATCTTATCGACGGCTCATACAACCCGTTTCTGTATTTCAGATTTTAAGGAGGTGTGCCTGTGATTAAAAAAATATCTGCCGTTATCGGCATCGCTGTTTTTGCCGCCTTCATTTTTGGTTTCGGGCTCACCTGTTTTCTGAAAGAACCCGTTGATATTCTTGAATCCGAGCGCAGAAAAGCAGCTCAGCTCCCCGAAATAACGCTTGAAGGCGTTATGGATAAATCTTATTTCAATGCTCTTGAAGATTATCTTGCCGACCAATTCCCTCTTCGTGATTCTCTTCGTTCGGTTAAGGCAACAATTCAGCTTAAGCTTCTCGGTCAGAAAGATAACAACAAAATATATTTTGTTGATAACCATATTTCTGAGCTTGACAGCAAGCTGAATGTATCTTCGGTTGAAAAAGTTGCGGAGAAACTCAATTCGATATACGATAAATACCTTGCCGATAAAAACACAAAATGTTATTTCACCGTTG
>JAZLBI010000121.1:0-32307 GCA_045613625.1 Acutalibacteraceae bacterium
GTTAAAGCACTTACCGCAGGCATAAATGTTCTGACAGAAAAGCCTTGCTCGGTTTCTTTTAAAGAAGTCGAAAAGCTTTGCAAGGCTCAGAAAGAAAGCGGCAAGCGGTTAGGCGTGTGCTTCCAGAACAGATATAACAGCTGTGTCTGTAAGGCAAAGGAGATAATTGAAAACGGTTCGTTGGGTAAGCTTAAGTCAATAAGAGCTTTTGTTACATGGGACAGAGGCGAGGATTATTATTCTGATAATTGGCACGGCACTGCCGATAAAGAATGCGGCGGAGTGCTGATAAATCAGGCAATTCACACCGTTGACCTTATTCAATATCTCGGCGGAAAATGCAAAAAAGTTACCGCCCATGTTTCAAATGACCATCTCAAAGGAATAATAGAAGTTGAGGACAATGCAAGCGTGCTTATGGAGCTTGAAGGCGGCAAAACCGCTCTGCTCTACGCAACAACGGCTTATTCCGAAGACTCCGATATTTTCATTGAGCTCTCGTTCGAAAAAGGCAAAATCCGCATTGAAGGAGATACTCTTTATACTGTTGATTGCAACAGAAATACAGAAAAACACAGCGATAAATCCGATGCTGTCTGCCTTGGCAAAAGCTATTGGGGAAGCGGTCATTCGGCATTGATTAACGATTATTACGACTGTTTGAAAAATAACAGAAATTTTGAAATCAGCGCTTTTGAAGGCTCTGAGGCGGCAAAAATTGTTTTCGCCGCTTATGAGTCATCCGAAACAGGAAAAAGCGTTATGATTTAAAAAGGAGAAAAATTATGTTTCACGAAAACTTAAAAGGCAGAGTTGCCGTTATAACAGGCGGCGGCGGTGTGCTTTGCAGCGGATTTGCAAAAGACCTTGCGGCGCTCGGCGTTAAGGTTGCAGTTCTTGACCTGAGAGAAGAAGCAGCTCAGGCTGTTGTTGACGAAATCAATGCAGCAGGCGGCACAGCTCTTGCGGTAGGCTGTAATGTGCTCGAGGCTGAAAGCCTTGAAGCGGCAAGAGCAAAGGTTACAGCTGAGCTCGGCATCTGCGATATTCTCATCAACGGTGCGGGCGGCAACTCCCCTCTCGGCACAACAACAAAAGACACACTTGAACTCAAGGATATGGCAGAAAAGACAGACGGCGTTAAAACCTTCTTTGACCTTGATGCAAAGGGAATTGAATTTGTTTTCAACCTCAACTTCCTCGGCACCCTTCTCACAACACAGTGTTTTGCGAAGGATATGGTTGGCAGAGAAAACGCAACAATCCTCAACGTTTCTTCAATGAATTCGTTCAAACCCCTCACAAGAATCCCCGCTTATTCGGCAGCTAAAGCGGCTATCTCAAACTTCACTCAGTGGATGGCTGTTCACTTTGCGGATGTCGGCATCAGAGTTAACGCAATTGCACCCGGATTCTTTTCGACAATCCAGAACGCAAAGCTTCTCTATAACGTAGACGGTTCACTCACCGAGCGTTCGAACAAAATCATTACCCACACTCCGATGCGCCGTTTCGGCGTGCCCGCAGACCTTACGGGCGCTCTCGTTTTCCTTTGTGACGAGCAGTATTCAGGCTTCGTGACGGGAGTTGTTCTTCCTGTTGACGGCGGCTTCTCGGCATATTCAGGCGTATAAATCAAAAAAACGGCAGGATAACCTGCCGTTTTTTTATTTGTTCATAAAGTCAAAAAGTCCGTGCCAGTCGTCACGGGAAAAATAGTGTCTTCCCTCTCTGTAGCATAAACCTACATTGCCTTCATTGAGATATTTTACGCTGAGATAATCGTTGTCGGTGTATACGAAACCTTTTTTGCCGTAAAGTTCATACACCTCAGACGAAGCGGCGCAGAAAAGGAACTCAAGATTCGGGCCCGCCCAGACATCCTCTTTTGCAGATGCAATATGTACCTTGCGAGGCGCAATAAGCGCTGAGAGAAAATGCTGTTCAAAGGGAGTTTCGTTATCCTTGCCGTAAAAGCTCTTATAATTTTCGCAAAACCAATATTCAAAGCGGTCTATGATATCACCGATGAACTCATTGCCTTCGCCCTTGCCTCTGTTGAGCGAATCACCGCTGCAGCCTGAACAGTTTGAGTGCGCAACAGCAAAACGGGTATCACAAGCCGCAGTCAGAAGAGCTGTTTTGCCGAGCCTTGAATGACCGCAGACGCAGATGTTTTCTTTATCAACCTCATCGCGGGTCTGAAGAAAATCCATAACTCTCATCGCCGCCCAAGCCCACATTGCAATCTTTCCGCAGGAATACGGAGTTCTTTCTGAATTCTTATAAACAACTCCCGCAAGTCCGTTTGTGAAATCGCCGTCATCGCTTGTCACATTCTCATAGCAAAAGGACGCACAACCGAAACCGTTATCGGCTATTTCTTCTGTGGGCATATATTCATCGGGCACATTGGGTCTGAAATTAATATGCACAAAGGTTTTAATTTTATCGCCCTTTTTGGGGTAGACATAGGTTACGGGGAACGAGAATTTTTCGCCGCCAAGAACGCAGACGATTTCAAGCTCCATATAAACCGCTTTGCCCGCACAGTAACGGATTCTGTCTTCTTTTATAATGTTGAATTCAACGCTTTCGGGCTCTTGCGGAAGATATCCGTATTCGCATTCAAGCATTGTTTTGAGAACAAGAGGTCTTATCGCTTCCCATTCTTCAACAGTCTTTACTCTTTCGCCGCCAACACATAAAGGAGAAGGCAGGTTTAGCGCTTCAAGTTTTTCTTTTATCATAAGAATCATCCTTTATAAAAAATAAAAGGCAGAGGTATATCCTACCACTGCCGCTTTATTTTTGACTTATGCTTCCTTAACAACTACCTGCTTGCCGTTATAATAACCGCACTCGGGGCAAAGTCTGTGAGATCTCTTGAGCTCACCGCAGTTTGAGCACTTCTCGAGCTGAGGAGCGTTCATCTTCCATACGTTGGAGCGTCTCTTGTCTCTTCTTGCCTTAGAAACTCTTCTCTTGGGTACTGCCATGCCTTAAGCACCTCCTTAATTTTGTGCTTTATTAAACCGTGAGGTTTTTTGTTTTTTAATTATCCAAAAGCTGCAGAAGCGCCGCCATTCTGGGGTCAACATCCTTTTCGCAGCTGCATGAATCGTTATTAAGGTCTTTTCCGCACTTATAGCACATTCCTTTGCAATCTTCCTTGCAAAGAAACTTTGCGGGAAGGTCAAGGAAAATATCTTCTGTTATAAGCGGGTCAAGATCGAAACGAAGCTCATTGACAAGCAAAAGCTCATCATTGGTCTCATCGTTAAGATGTGTTACAAGGGTGTGGAAAATATCAATTTCAAGCGGAACGCTTATCTCTTTGGCGCAACGGTCACAGTTCATTTCAAGAACAAACTGAGCTTTGGCACGCAATTCAACAATATCTGTGTAATTACCGGCCGAACCGCTGACTTTCACGGGAGTTGTGAAAGGCTTCACACCGCTGAGCTCCTGACCCGAAAGATCAATCTCATAGCTGAACTCACGGACCATACCCTCATTATTAAAAATAGGCTCTAAATCCAATATCATAATTTTTCACCTAAAATCACGCACAAAATATTATATAGGTTAAAGCATGATTTGTCAACTAAAATTTTGATTTAAATTCAGATTTTTTCGCAGAATGTAAAAATTCTTTCGGGAAGTTCGCATTCATCGCATGAAATGGTGAATGTGATATCCTGCTCTGAAATCTTGCTGAGTTCTGAAACCTTCTCAAGGAAAGCTGCAAGAGCTTCATAATCTCTGCCGCCGATTTTGAGAGTTGCATCAACAAGAATGTCTGTTATGTCGTGGTCGCCTGCGATAACGCCGCAAAGGAAACCATAGAATGCATCGTAGCCCGATACTTTATAATGATCAGTTTCGATAAGTCTTGCTCTGTAGTTAACGTCGTATGTGAGAAGTCTTTCTTTTTCAACGCATACAACATTGCCGTTTGACTTTTCAACCGCACCGTTTACGAGGTCGATGAGTCTCTTTGTTTTGCCTGAGCCTTTGTTACCGATAATAAGTTTTACCATTTTGAAGTCCTCCTGTGTGTTTATTTGAGTCTTGCTTCAAGTTCGTCTCTCTGAGCCTCGTAGCCGGGCTTGCCGAGAAGAGCGAACATATTTTTCTTATAGCTTTCAACACCGGGCTGATCAAAGGGATTAACCCCGAGAATATAGCCCGAAATACCGCAGGCTTTTTCGAAGAAATAAATCATCTGACCGAGATGATATTCATCCTGCTTATCGATTTCGATAAGAATGTTGGGCACATCGCCGTCTGTATGAGCGAGAACCGTGCCCGCAAAAGCCTTGCTGTTAACATAATGAACGGTTTTGCCTGCAACAAAATTGAGGCCGTCGCCGTTAACATCGTCAAAATCAATTTCAACATCCGTTTTGGGCTCGTTAACCCAAAGAACTGTTTCAAACAGCTTTCTTTCACCCTCCTGAATATACTGACCGAGTGAATGAAGGTCTGTTGAGAAAATTGCCGATGCAGGGAAAATACCCTTGTTTTCTTTGCCTTCGCTTTCGCCGAAAAGCTGTTTGAACCATTCGCACCACATGGTCATTGAAGGTTCGTAAGCCGCCATCATTTCAACTGATTTGCCGCCGCGATAGATAAGGTTTCTTACTGCCGCATACTTATAGCAATCGTTTGAAAGAACATCGTCTTTTGAATAAGCTTCTCTTGCGTCTGCCGCACCCTGCATAAGAGCATCGATATCAATGCCTGCAACTGCAATGGGAAGAAGGCCTACCGCTGTTAAAACCGAATATCTGCCGCCTACATCATCAGGCACAACAAAAGTTTTATAGCCTTCGCTGTCTGCAAGCGCTTTAAGAGCGCCCTTTGATTTATCGGTTGTTACATATATTCTCTTTGCAGCCTCTTCTTTGCCGTATTTTTCTTCGGCAAGCTTCTTGAAGATTCTGAAAGCAATTGCGGTTTCAGTTGTTGTTCCCGATTTTGAGATAACGTTTATCGAAAAATCCTTACCGTCAATGAGCTGCTTGAGTTCCGCAACAGAAGCAGAGCTGATGGTGTTTCCGCCGAAATAGATATCGGGAGTATCTTTTTTGATAAGGTTATAGTTATTTGACTTTACAAATTCGATTGCAGCTCTTGCACCGAGATATGAGCCGCCGATGCCGAGAACAATAAGAGCATCTGAATCTTTTTTGATCTGTTCCGCACACTCTTTAATCTGAGCAAATTCTTCTTTGTCGTAGTTTACGGGAAGGTCAATCCAGCCGAGAAAATCGTTGCCGAGACCTGTTCCTTCGTGAAGCATTGCGTGAGCTTTCGAAACCTCACCCTGCATTGCTTCGAGTTTTTCGGCACAGGCATATTCGCCCGCGTATCTGAGATTAAGTTTTAATGCCATCTTTTATTTTGCACCCCACTATAAAATGCTTTGGATATTTAATATATTTTACCCTATTCCGCGTTGTATTGCAACAGTAAAAAGTAAATTTTTATAATTTTTTCTTTCAAACGGGTGCTTTTTTTATAGATTAATTATATTTTATCATATTTTATTGCATAATGCAAACAGTATTTTAAGCTGCAACAGCTTTCATGACACGGGTAAAAACGATAAAAAATGTCAGTTTATCAACGCTTTGAGGCGCAGTCAGATTATATTCCCCGAGTTTTTCGCCACCGAGGCTGAAAGTGACCTTTCCGAGCACCTGACCTTTTTCAACGGGAGCAGCAACATCAACCGCAAGGTCAATTGTCTGAGTTATCTCACCTTCTCTGCCTTTTTCAATAAGCACCGAATCGGCAAGAGGAATTTCGGGCATGATTTTTTCTTCAACGCCGTTGATAACACCTACGGCAGGAATGAGGTTTCCGTCAATAACGGGCGTTACGGTTGAATAATTCGCAAAGCCCCAATTAAGCATAGACTTTGCGGTTTCAAAACGGTCTGAGCTGTTATCGCTGCCCATAACAACAGCAACAAGATGGGTGCCGTTTCTCATTGCGCTTGCAGAAACACAGCAACCCGCTTTTGAGGTTGTGCCAGTTTTAAGGCCCGTTGTGCCCTCATAAAAACGTACAAGCTTATTTGTGTTCACAAGCTCCGTCTGACCCTCACGGAGAGAATCCATCCATATTGTTGTGTAATTAACAATAAGCTCGTGGCTGAGCAATTCCTTCGACATTATCGCAACATCCATAGCGGTTGTAAGATGATTTTCTGTTGTGTCGTCAAGACCCGTGCAGTTTTCAAAATTTGTGTTTACCATTCCGAGCTCCTTTGCTCTTTTATTGAGCATTTCAACAAAAGCCTCGTCACTGCCCGCAATATATTCGCCTAAAGCGGTGCAGGCATCGTTTGCGCTGTAAACCGCCGTTGCCTTCAGAAGCTCATCAACCGTCATCTGCTCGCCCTCTTTGAGCCATATCTGTGATCCGCCCTTTGATGCCGCAGTGCCCGAAACGGTCACAACATCGTTGAGCGATATTTTTTCGCTGTCGATAGCCTCAACAACAAGAAGAAGGGGCATTATTTTAGTTACCGATGCGGGATAAAGTTTCTCGCTTTCGTTATATTTCATAAGAACTTTTCCCGTTGACACATCCATAAGCACTGCCGCTTTCGCCTTGATTTCAACGGGCAACTGCTCATTTTCGGCATTTGCTGTAACACACCCTGAAACAAAAACAAACGCCGATAAAAGAATTGAAACCACAGATTTTAATGATTTTTTCATATCAAACTCTCCCTTCCGAATAATATATGTAATTTATTGCATTGATTATCACCGCATTTTCTGTTATAATTATTTTTTGGGTGATAAAATGAAAGCTGCATTCCACACACTCGGCTGCAAGGTTAATCAATATGAATCTCAGGCTATGGCTCAAAGCCTTGAAAAGCAAGGGTTTATTATCGTTGACACAAATGAAGAAGCCGATGTTTATGTTATAAACTCCTGCACGGTTACTGCCGAAAGCGACAGAAAAACCCGTCAGGCTGTTCGCAAATTCAAAAAACTGCATCCTGACAGCGTTGTTGTTCTCACTGGTTGTATGACTCAGGCTTTCCCCGAATACGGCGAAAAGCTTGACGAAGCAGATATTGTTATGGGCAACAAAAGCAACAGAATGCTCGGGGAATATATCGGTCAGTATATCAACGGAAGCGGAAGAATTTTTGCGGTTGATGAGCACAAAACAGGCGACGCCTTTGCGGGCGACACCATAAGTTCATTCCGCGAAAGAACAAGAGCAAGCGTTAAAATTGAAGACGGCTGCAACCGTTTTTGCTCATATTGCATCATACCTTATGCAAGGGGCAGAGTTCGTTCAAAGCCGATTGATGAATTGAAAGAAGAACTTGCCGAACTTGAAAAGAACGGATTTTCAGAAATTGTTCTCGTTGGCATCAATCTTTCGGCATACGGCACAGACGGCAAGGATTACAACATTGTTGATGCCGTGAAGCTTGCGGCTTCGTTTGACGGAATAAAAAGAGTTCGCCTCGGTTCGCTCGAACCCGACCATATTACCGATGAAATCATCAGCGGACTTGCCGATATTCCCGAATTCTGCCCGCAGTTTCATATTTCTCTTCAAAGCGGCTGCGATGCCACGCTCAAAAGAATGAGCCGCCATTACACAAGCGCTGAATATTACGAGCTTTGCGAAAAGCTCCGCGCATCATTCGATGAAACGACGCTCACAACGGATATTATGGTCGGCTTTCCCGGCGAAACAGCCGAGGATTTTGAAGCTTCGCTTGCGTTTGCTCAGAAGGTCGGATTTGAAAAAGCTCATGTTTTCCCCTATTCGATAAGACCCGGCACACCTGCGGCAAAAATGCCCGAACAGATTGAAAAGAGCGAAAAAGAGAGGCGTGCATCCATGATGAGCACAGCCTGCGAAAAAATCAGAAATGATTTTCTTGAAAGCCAGATCGGCAAAACCCTCGAAGTTCTTATCGAAGAATATCACGAAGGATATGCCCAGGGATTCACAAAGAATTACACCCCTGTCAGAATCGCCTGCGGAGAAAATCTGCACGGCATTGTGAAAGCAAAAATCACCGCAGTCAGCGGCGATTTTTGTGTGGGTGAAATATAAAAATCAACACGGTGCCGCTGACTGCGACACCGTGTTTTGATTTATCTGCAAAGTGTTACACCGGATGTTTTCTGAATTCTCCATGTGGGGATATGACCGCTTACCCATTCAGCGTTTGTTGTTGCCTTTTTGGTAACAGGGTGCACCCAATATTTGCCGTTCTGATTTATGGTTGCTGTTTTCCAGCTGTAAACCTTGATTTTATAATCGGTATATCCGCTGAATTTGATTTTATAGCTGCCTTTGTTTTTGACATTGTTCTTGCTTATCTGTGTATATGAGCCATCAGCCTTCTTGCCGAAAACAAGAATCTCATAATAATCATAGATATTTTTATACTGTGTTACAAGCAGGCAATAATCATCAGATTTGAACTTGCCTTTGGTCATATCCATTTTTACATAGTGTTCCTTTTTGTTTTTGGTTTTAACATAAAAGGTTGTTGATACAGCGCCGTTATAATCTGTTTTTCCGCCGATTTCATTGCAAACATTTTTTGCGCTTGCCGAAAAGGTGAAGCAGGAAATAATCGTGATGACAACCATCATCACAGCGGTAAGTCTTTTTGCGGTTTTCATTAAAAATACCCTCTTTCTTTTTTTGCTTCTTATTGAAGCGTTTACATTCTATATAACTTTACCTCTTCGGATATTTTCGTAAGATTCGAAAAAATTTTTAATAATTCTTCAATGAAAAATCAATTTATTCACATGACACTTAATCACAAATCCGCTTTGCGCTGAAAAGCAGACCTGCGGTCTGACGGGTCGTCGGGTCGCCGACCCATACAGGAATTGTTCCCCGCAAACAATTACAAAATATGTTATGAACAAAAAACGACAGCCTCAAGGGCTGTCGCTACAGTGATATATAGTTTGTAAATCCGATTCGTTACTGAATCTGCGGCGAGCGGTTCTGCATTGCATCCGCTCTGTTCTTAAGCGTTTCGAGTTTCTTTTTCTTCTCTTTCCATTCAACAAAAGAAACAAACAAGCCGCCGATACCAAAGCACAACAACATAACCGATGACGAAAATTCCGATGAAATTTCGGTCTGAGGCTCAAGAGAACCGTTGATTCTATACATCGGCATCGTGAAATATGTTCCGTTCACATAACCCTCAGCATCATATTTCACATAATTTCCGTATATGCGCACGGGTTCGGTTGCGCCCTGAGAATTGACAAGGCTCTGTATCTGCGGCAACTGTGAATCCGCAACGCTCAGCTTCACTTCGCCGTCTTCTCCGTCTGCGGCAGTGAAATAATAAAAAACGAAATCACCTTCCGCTTTATATTCGCTGAGTGCAACTACATCAACTGCTGTGTAATCGCCGGGCACGCAATCCGAATAAGGCGTTATTTCTTTTTCTTCTTTTTTTGAGGAATTCACAGCTGTTAAAACAGCGCCGATTGCAAAAATTACGGCAAAAACAATCATAGCAACTTTTCGGTTTCTTATTTTCTTTGTGAGCTTACCCTGCTTTGCATTGTATTCTTCAATTGCAGTTTCAACACCATTGATAGTGAACATATTGTTTTTGTATATAACATCCTTCGGGGTTGCGTTTTCTGTTACGCTCTGTATGTTGCCTATGCTGTCATATGCTCTCATCTCAGAAACAGCCTGTTCTTCGGTTGACCTTTTCATTATTATATCCGATATCTTTTCTGCCGCAAAAACATTATGAGTTCTGATGAAATCAAGCATTTCTGCGCAAGGAGCATTTTTATAAAGCGAATACGATGCAACAGCGGAGTTTTTGACCGTGTTAATCAGCTGAGGGTCGTTGAAGGATTTCTTAACCTTCTTTTCGACCGCCTTATCGTTGATTCTCTTCGCAAGAAACAGCAAGCCGACCGCAACGGGAACCAAAAAGACTTGTAACAAAAAAACATTTTCAGCAAAACATGTGTAAATAGCATAAATTCCAAACGCAAGCATCAGCGACCCGCTTATGCTGAGTATGCTTGCAAGCGCAGATTTGGGATAAATTTTAAAAAATATGAACATAAAAATCTCCTTTATCAATAAATAATTTCAGTTACTTCAAATTCAAATTCGAGATCTTCATAGGGAGTGATATAGACCATCAGCTCACCCTGATTTGAATAACCCGTAAACTCATAGCCGTAGCCTTTTTCTGTGTATGAATATGATGCAGGAATGTTCAGCTCACTGAAATCACACATAATATTCAGCACGGTTTCTCCGCTTTTCACTTTCAGCGTACCTTTCACTCCTCTGACGGTTTCAGAAGATATATTTGTAATTTTTATGTCAAACAACGAGCTTTTCACAGGCAGTCTTTCAATGCTTGTGCCATCAGGCAGAATCATCGGTTCAGCAGCTTCTTCATATTCGTATTTGTCAAGCACTTCGACTTCAACAACGGCAGGAAGAACAGGGATTGTTTCAGTTGCCGTTTCGCCGCATTCGGAACAAACAAGCTCTTTCAGCCCCGTTTCGGAATATGTTGCCTCGCTGACGATTTCTTCAGTATAATTGTGGTCGCATTCTTTTATTCCGTTCAGAATAAGAGCGATAATAAAAAGAAAGAACACAACCGCAACAACAATCCATATCCACGATTTGATTTTTGGCTTTTCAACAATCGCAACGGGCATATCATCCTGCTCATTCTGCACATCAAACTTTGCAGAACGGCAATACGGGCATATCGTGTATCCGCTGGGCACATCCTTGCCGCAATACAGGCATTTTTTTGTTTCCATAATTCAACCTCCATAAATCGGATTATGTATATATAGATACCGCGTTTCTCTCTTTGGTTCACTGATTTGAAAAAAATTGTTAAAAACAGCAAAAGCGGTGTCGAACAAGTTCGACACCGCTTTGATATATTCAGTTGTTCCTTTTGCTGAGCGGTCTGCGTATAAGCAAACTGAGAAGCGCCTGACCGTTGAACGGAATAAGCGGATAAAGATAGCATTGACCCGTAACCGTGCGGGTTGTTGCAATCTCAACAACGATTATTATGATACCCGCCGCAAAACCCCACACATTGAAAAGCGCTGTAAGCCCTATGAGAAGCATTCTGAAAAGCTTGAAGGCATAGCCGAGTTCAAAGCTGGGCTGTGCAAAATTCGTCATCGCAACAAAAGCCATATACAGCACGACTTCAGACACAAACCAACCTGCATTCACCGCAAATTCGCCAAGCACAAGTGCACCGATAACGCCGAATGATCCGCTGAGCGATTGCGGAGTGTTGATTGAAGCAAGGCGGATTGCATCGATAACCAGTTCAACGATAAAAAGCTGAGCAATAATCGGCAGACTGTTGGGTTCTTCAATCCTGATAAAATCGAGCCACGGCGGAATGTATTCGGGGTTCTGAACAAACAGAAACCAAACAGGGATAAGAAGCATTGTCATTGCAAAAATAATCATACGGACTATTCTCATATATGACCCGATTACGGGTGACATATAATAATCGTTTGTATCCTGCAAAAAATCAAATATGCCAGATGGAATTATCATAGCCGCAGGCGAATTGTCTATAACAACAACCATACTGCCTTCAAGCACGCTTGCCGCTGCAGCATCGGGTCTTTCGGTATACCGCACTTTAGGGAAAGGATTAAACCATTGTTTGCGCACAAGGCAATCGATAAGACTCTGATGGCTCATAGTAAGCGAATTAATTGAAACCGAATCAATTTTTTTCTGAAGTGCTCTGAGCATTTTTTCATTTACTTTGCTCTTCATATAGCAAATCACAACATCGGTTTTTGATTTTTCACCAACCGAATGAATTTCCATTGTCAGGTCAGTATCCCTTATTCTGCGGCGAATAAGAGCCGTGTTGAAAACAAGCGTTTCAACGAAACCGTCGTGCGGGCCTCTGAGCACACGGTCATTTTCAGGCTCTGCAACAGAACGCGCAGGATAAGTTCTTGCATCAATTATAATCGCCTGAGAAAAGCCCTCAACAACCATTCCGATTGCTCCTGAAAGCACGGCTCTTATAAAATCGCTTATCTTTGATACAACATCCGTTTCAACATAAGGAATAAAAGCATTCACAAGCTCCCTTATGTTTTCGCATTTCCTTATCGATTTTTCATCGGCTTTCATAAATTCTGAAAGCGTTTTCGAAATAGTATCATCCTTGCAAAAACCGTCAATAAAATATAGTTTAGCGTTTCGTTTATCTACCGTCACTTCTCTGCCTACAACATCGAAGCTCTCTTTCAACCTTAATTCCGAATCGAGTGTTGAAACATTCAAATCATATTGCTGAGAAAAAATTTTTTCTATTTTCATCATCCCCTACCGATAATCCACACCTTTATTATCGGCGGTCATTTCATCTGTATTCATTGTAAAGATTTACAATTGCATTCCATGTGAGCGGGCCGACTGCGCCCGTCTGCGGCAAGCCTGCGATTTTTTGCACCGCAACCACAGCCGCTTTTGTCTGATTGCCGTAAACTCCGTCAACCGTTACTGAAGGCACAGCGCTGTTATTCTGAGAAATTGTCCGAAGGAAGGTCTGAAGCTGGGTCACAACATTGCCGCTTGCACCCGTTGTTACGGTATAACCCGGATACAGAAGCGACGAATATGAGCGGTATTCATCAGGCAAAGAGTTCAGAATGCCGTAATATGCATCCTGCAATGCGTACCACGTTGCTCTGCCCACAATTCCATCCTGAGTGAGACCGTATTCACGCTGAAAGGCACGCACTGCACTCTCTGTTGCGGGCCCGAAAATTCCGTCAACGGTTATCTGCGGAAGTCTGTCATTGAAAAATCCGATAAAATTGAGATAATACTGCACAGAGCGTACATCAGTGCCCCTGCTTCCTCTTTTGAGCACTTCGCTGAAAATTCTTTCAACCTCACTGATTGTTATACCCTCGGAATAAAGCTCCGAAACCTTTTTGACCGCATTATAAATCTGCTTGATTTTGTACCAGGTCGACTTGCCCACAATTCCGTCTGCGGCAAGATTAAAAATTCTTTGAAACTGCTGCACTGCCGCTCTTGTTGAGGCATCAAAAATACCGTTCGTATCGGGAATTGACGGTATCGAAGGATAATTTCTTCTTATTCTGTTAATCTGACGCTGAATTGTACGCACATCTTCACCGTTTGAGCCAAGGCGCAGAAGAGTGCCGGGATAGCTTTCGGCTATGTTTTTTACGGGAGCATTCCTGATGATATTTATATCATTTCCGTAATAATTCTGCAGAATCTGATAAGGTGTTCTGCCTTGATTTGCAAGGGTGACCGTTCCCCATTGCGAAAGCCCTCTGCAGGTTACACTTCGCCCGTCGCAATATTCAGTGAAATATGGCTGTATCTGGTTGCCTTTGGTAACATAATCATTAAACAGTTCATCAACAAGCCTTGAAACATTGCTGAATATATCTCTGCCGTCAACATATGCCTGATCATACGATGTTGAATTTGTTATATCAAAATTATACCCTCTGCTGCGATAATATTCACTGAAAATTCTGTTGAGCGCAAACGAAACCTGAGCGTAAATATTTGCTCTTATAGCATTTTCCGGCCACGAAGGATATATTTCGCTCGACGCAACATTCTTGATATATTCCGTGAACGGAACACGAACATTCTGCGCATTGGAATTCGGCGGGCCGAGATGAACGGTTATATATTCGGGAATTATCGGGGTGACGGCCATATCAATTTTCCCGCCTTTCAAGATTAATTCTTATTGACTCATCAACCGCTATCGGTTCAGGCTCCTGAAGACCTGCTGCTTTGGAAATCATACGCACCGGCTGAACCGATTCAACCCCTGAAAAAACAGGAACATTGGTAAACACTGCTCTGACATATGACGGATGTTCAACATAAACAGAATAAACTGCATAAGGCAAACGCGGATTGCTGTTTGACTGAGGCGACTGCGAAATTGATCTCGGAGGCGCAGGCAATCGAACAGTATCGCTTACACCGTCAATATCCGTCAATCCGTCAAACACTGCAACATTTCCGCTCGGCAGTTCAAGAAAAATCATTATTCTTGCACTGCCGACCCCGAATGCCCTGTCAGATGCATAGGTTTCAACCTTCAGCGTTCCGCTTTCACTGTTTGAACGAAGAAAATCATTGATATCGTTGCATCTCGCTCTCTGTTCAGGTGTTGCATTTGAATCAAGCCTTGAACAACTTTCTCTGAGAGAACGGGTAACATCAACAGGTCCGTTATCTGATTGAGGCAGTGTTTCGGCAATCGGAACAGTAGTTGCTGCGGGCACCGCTTCATTTCCCTCGGTATCGTTATTTTCTGTTTTTGACAAAGGGTCTCTTCTGTCTCTTTCAAATGTTTCGCTGTTTTCAAGCGCTTCTCTCATTTCGTTTTCTCTCTTATCATCAGATCTTTCAACAGATGAGGGATAGCCTGACATATTGTTACGGCGGCTGAACTCAAGCATTTCAGCCCTGTATTTATCCATCAGCTTTTCCATTTCTCGTTTATCCATAGCAAAACCTCCAAATAATCTGCTATTTACAATATATTAGCCGAGGGAGGAAATTGTTACAAAAAAATCAAGGGACTGTCCGTAGACAGTCCCTTTAAAATTTTATTTAAGGATTATTCTTCATCCTTCTTCTTGCGGTTAACAAGAACATAAGCTGCTGCAGCTGCACCCGAGATTGCTGCGAAGGCTGCGAGGCCTGCTGCTGAACCTGTATCGGGGATAACTACATCTGAATCGCTTGCCCATGTTGCTTCAAACACAAGGTCTGATTCGCCCATCTTTTCGGGGATTTCAGGTGACCAGCCCGCAAATTCTGCGCCATCCTTTGAGGGATCTGCAGGAACGGGGATCTTTGTGCCTTCAACAACCTTGTAGGTCTTGTAAACCTTACCGTCAACCATAAATGTTACGGTATGTGTGTGCTTAACAAGCTCTGCAACACCAACGATAACGATGATACCGCCAACGATTGCTGCGCCTGTGATAAGAGCTGTGTTGATGCCGATAGCTGTTCCGATTACTGCAGCTGAGATTACTGTTCCGCCAACAACAACAGTTACGAATGTTTTGTCGATTTCCCACTGAGCTTCGAATACCATATTTTCAGCAGGCATTACTTCGGGAACTTCAGGCTCCCAGCCTACGAATACATAGCCGAACTTTGAGGGTGCAGGAGGAACGGGAATCTTATCGCCTGCTTCAAGAACGCTGAGAGCGTGAGTTACGCCGTCAACAACGAACTTAGCTGTGAACTGCTCGCCTTCAACGGGAGCCTTTGTCCACTGAGCTGTGTAAGTTACATTCTTAGCGGGCATTGTTGCTGCAACGGGTTTGCCGTTTGCATCTCTCCAACCTGCGAAGATAAAGCCTTCTCTGGTGGGATCGGTGGGAACAGGAATTTCTGCGCCGAAGGTTACATCATATTCTTTGTATGTTGTGCCTTCAACAACATAAGTTGCTTTGTATGACTGGAAGTGGTCAACAACTGCGTAAGCAACGATATCCTTATCTCCCATTGTTTCGGGAAGCGGGTTTCCGTTTTCATCAGCCCAACCCTTGAATACGATGCCTTCTGCTACAGGTTCGGGATGAACCATTGTTTCGCCTTCTTCGAATGTCTTGGTATCATAAACTGCTTCGCCCTTGAAGAGGTAATAAGTTACCTTGTGGGTCTTAACAGCTTCTTCTTCCCAAACTGCTGTGATTGTGAGGTCATTGCCGGGCATTGTGTCGGGAATATCCTTATCCCAGCCCTTGAACACATAGCCTTCTCTTACAGGATCTGCAACATCTGCGATTGCTTCGCCTTCTGCAAGAGTCTTGACTATCTTAGCCTGACCTTCAACTGTACCGCCGGCAGCATCGATTGTAAGAGTATATGTCTTAACAACAGCTTCCCATTCAGCGGTTACGGTGATATCTTCTGCGGGCATCTTGCCGTTTGAGGGAAGGCCGTTCCATCCCTTGAAGATAAAGCCGTCTCTTGTGGGATCAGCAGGCTTCACGATATCTTCGCCATAATCTGCGGTTACATCTTTTTCTGATGTGCCGTCTGCGAAAGAGCCTTCGCCTGCATCGAATGTTACTGTGATTTCTTTGATTTCCCAAGTTGCTTCAAGATTGATGGGTTCATCAGGCATATTTGTGGGGATTTCAGCGGGATTGCCGTCTTCATCTACCCAACCTGTGAATTCATAACCTTCTCTTGTGGGTGCATTGGGAACGATGCCTGAAAGAGGAGCATCATATGCAACATCATCTTCTTCGAAGGTTGATGTGCCGTCTGCAAACTCGCCTTCGCCTGCGTCAAGAGTGATGCTGTACTTGTTTACTGACCAATCAGCAAACACTTCAATATCCTCTGCGGGCATAAGCTTGTCGGCAGGCATTCCTGTCCAGCCATTGAAGGTGTAGCCCTTCTTATCAGCGGGAGTATAGTCTGCGATGGCTTCATTCTCTTCATACTGTTCTGTCTTGAGGAGATTTGAGCCGTCATAATACTTAATAGTATAGGTTTCGGGGATGATTTCTTCCCATGAAGCCTTAACTGTTGTGTTTTCACCGGGGATAGTTGTTACGGGGTTGCCTTCTTCATCTACCCAACCTGTGAAAATGAAGCCTTCCTTCTCGGGGTTGCCCTTTGAGGGAACGGGAAGTGCGTCGCCTTCTTCACCGGCATCAACAGCTGTGTCATACTCTTCGCCGTCAACAACATATGTTACGTCGTAAAGTTCTGACCACTTAGCTGTGAGGCTTACTGATTCTGCGGGCATTGTTGAGGGAAGTGAAGCTGCGTTGCCGCTTGCATCAATCCAACCTGCAAACTCATAGCCGTCTCTTGAGGGCTCACCGGGTGTTACAACAGTCTGACCCTCTTCGAATTCATTTGTATAGCTGTCTGAACCGTCTGAGAAAGAACCGCCTGCTGCATCGAGTGAAAGCTCATATTTAGCGGGAGGAACTTCGTCCTTAGTCCATGAACCTGTGATTGTTACATCATTTTCGGGCATTACGAAGCTTTCTGTAAGCTTGCCGTTATAATACCAACCATCGAATGTATAACCGTCAACAACGGGAACATCTGCTACGGTTACTGTTGAACCTGCTTCGACATTTTCAACAGTTGCGGGAAGAGTTGCTTCTGCGGGAATTTCGCCGTCCCATGAATATTCAACGCTGAATTTGCCGGGAACGGGAGGAATTTCATTCCATACTGCTTCAAATTCAACAGCTTCTGCAGGCATTGTGAACTGAGCGTTTGCGGGATATGTGACACCGTCAAGATCCCAACCTGCAAATGTGTAGCCGTCTCTTGAAACTGCGGGAAGAGTGATTACCGTGCCAACGATTGCGCTTGTTACCGCTGAAGCGGGAAGCTCTACCGATGAATCGCCGGTGTTATATGTGATGCTGTAGGGAATTGCTGTGTATGAACCGATAACGGTTACATCGCTTTCGGGCATTGTGAATTCAGCGCCTTCAGCGTATGTTGTTCCGTTATATACCCAACCGTTGAAGGTGTAGCCTGCAATTTCATCTGCAGCTGCAAGGTTAACCTTTGAGTTATAGTTGAGTCCGGTTACGGATGCGGGGATTTCAGCGCCCGAAGGAGCTGTTGAGTAGCTGTAGGTAAGAGTATACTCATTTGTTGTGAGTTTTGCATCAAAGGTCATATCGCCGGGGCCCATTACAGTGTTGGTGGGAATGCTCCAACCGCTGAATGTTTCACCTGCTGCAGGTGTGTATTCAGGAGCTGTGATCTTTTCACCGAACTTGTAGGGAACCTTTGCGAATTCTTCACCGTTGATGTTGAAGATTGCATAATATGTTTCTTCTTCCCACTGAGCAAAATAAGTGTCAGCTGTTGTGAAGGTTGCGCCTTCAACAGACTTGTTCCAGCCTGTGAACTTATAGCCTGTTCTTGTGGGATCTGCGGGAGCAACGATTGCATCGCCGTAATTGCCTGTTACAACAGTTGTTGCTGAACCGTTTTCAAACTTACCGCCGTTTGCAAGGAATGTAACTTCAACTTCTGCAAGCTTGCAGTAAACAGTGAGTGTGTTATCCTCGCCGAGAGTTACAGTCATTGATGTTTCTGTTGTTCTGTCTTCATCAAGAACATTGCTTACTGAAGAAATGAGGTCTTCAAATGTGTAAACATGATCAGCGTCTGATGTTTCACCTTTCTTGATGATTTCAACAGTTTCACCGTTTGCAGCTGTGTTTGTTACAACTGTCTGTGTGATTTCTGAACCGTCTGCGGGGTTGATTGTTACAACATTGATTGAATATTCAACTGAGCCGCTGGGATCGGGAGTCCACTGAGCGGTGAAAGTCATATCTTCATCGATCATCTTGTCGGGAACAGGATTCCAACCGTCGAAAATATAGCCCTCTTTTTCGGGATCTGCAGGAGCAGTTATATCTGCGCCGTATTCGATTCCTTCGATAATCTTTGTTGATGTTCCGTCTGCAAACACACCGCCGGCTGCATCAAACACTGCCTTATGTGTATTTGTGTTCCAGATTGCAATAAGTTCAAGGTTTTCTGCGGGCATTGTTTCGGGGAATGTGATGGGTGTATCGGGAGCGGATTTTTTTGCCCAACCGCCGAATGAATAACCTTCCTTAGTGGGATCTGCGGGCTTTATAACAGGTGCGCCGTAATCAACATCAAGGAGAGGAAGGATTTCTTCAGGTTCACCGCCGTTTGTATCAAAATTGATGCTGTATCTGAAAGTTGAACGAACAGCTGTGATTGTCATATTCTCTGCGGGCATTGTTTCGGGAACTTCTTTATCCCATTCATAGCTGCAACCTGCTTCAACAGGAAGAGCGGGTGCCTCTACATCTGAACCGTAGGGAGCAGTTACAACCTCGATAAGCGAACCGTCGTGGTTTTCAAATCTGATTGAATATGAATTCTTTGTCCAAAGTGCGCTGATGGTCATATCTTCTGCGGGCATTGTTGAAGGAATGGGAGTATTCCATCCTGCAAAGGTGTGACCTTCTTTTGTGGGATTGGGAATTGTTGCTGTTACGGGTGAGTTATAATCGCCTTCGATAGGATCGATTACAGTGTCACCAGTGTTAACAAATGTTATCTTTGTTTTATTGATTTCGTAAACTGCATCGAAGGATTTGCCTTTTTCATCCATATTGCCAACTTCGGGTTCCCACATAAGGAAGGTGTAACCCTCTTTTGCAGGAGCTTCGGGAGCGACAATATCCTCACCGAAGATGGTGGGAACGGATACATAAAGCTCACCGTCAACATAGAAATCTGCATTGTAAACGTTTGAATCGTCAATCGCTGTGAGAACAGTATCACCTGTTACGATATAGGGGAAAGTTACAACAAGTGTTCCGTTTTCGGTTTCAACGCTCCATGCGTTTTCTGACTTGTAGCCTTCGGGAATATCTTCTTCGTAAATCTTAGCGCCGTAGTATGCGGGATATTCAACAAGTGTGTCGTTGCCGTCAACGAATTTAACTGTGTATTCGATATCGCTGTATTCAGCAACAAATGTCATATCACCGGTAACGGTTTCGGGCATTTCTTCGCTCCAGTATTCGAACACTTTACCGGGGAATACAGGAATTTCTGTGAATTCATCGGGAGTCTGTCCGTACTGATAAACAAATGAAACTGTTCTTGCGCCGTTTGAATCGAATGTACCTCCCTGAGTTGCATCAAAAACATATGTGTATGTATTGACTTTGAAATCGGGGTAAACTTCTACATCCGCTGCGGGCATTGTTTCGGGAATTTCTTTGCCGTCTGCTGTTTTCCAGCCTAAGAATGTGTGGCCTTCCTTAACGGGAGCACCGTTGGGGAATTCCTCGGCATCAAAACCGTGAACAGCTGCGCCGTAGTAAACTTTGTGTTCCTGAGTCTGGGGGCGCTCTGAATTATCGGTGTAATTGTATATTACTGAATATTTATTTCTTGCATAGTAAGCATTAAGCACTGAGGATTTGTCGCCCTTAACAAGGATTTTATCATCGCTCTTAGCAAGATCGATGGTGAAACCTTCAACGGGAGTTTTGAGGAGTTCTGCTTCTGTTCCTGTTTCAGCTGCAATCTGCTGTGTGTAATCGGGTGTTGATGAATATGTTCCGTCGGGAGTCATATAGAACACCTGATAGGTATAGTAGTTATCGCTTGCATTGCTGGGAGCCCATACAGCATAAAGAGTCTGCTCTTCGTGAGCATACTTGAGCTCTGCGATGTCTGTGGGTGAAAGGGTAAGAGCTTCTACCTGAGCATCGGTAAGAACATTGCCCTGTGCTGCAGCATCTTCATCGCTGAGACCGAGTGATTCCTTGATTTCAGCAGTGAATGTTCTGTCTGCGGGAACGGGAATTTCTGACCAGCCGTTGTGGATATAATCAGCTCTTGCAGGGCTTACCTGACCGAGCTCTGTTACCTTTTCGCCGATAATGCCCGAGATTTCTTCAGTTGTTACATAAGTGCTTCCGCTTGTGTAATAACCGCCGTTTGCATCAAGAACAATGCTGCCGGTTGTTGTGAGAACGCCGGGAACATCGTTGATGTTTGCATCCCAGAAGTACATACCGGTTGCCTCATTGGTGTTTGCTTCACCCTTGGGCATATTGATGAACATGGGATAGCCTGTTGATGTTGTTGCGGCAAGCTCCTTGGGAACTCGTGCAGTACCTTCGTTATCTATCGTTCTTGTATACTCATTGTCATAAACAGTGAGATCATATTCAACAATCCATTCATCAGCGTTGAGAAGAGATGTTTTACCTGACTTGATATCAAGAACGTTTGCAATGATATCATAATCGTTGAAATAATCCTCGCCGATAATTCCTCTCTTCACAAGTGAGCCGTTAAGGTTCTGACTGAACTTGGTTTCGTCTGAATACCAACCGGCGCTGTCTGCGTTGAATCTTACGGCGCCGCCCATATAGTCTCTGTTAACGGTAAGGCTCTGGCGTTCGCCGTTATCCTCAAAGGTGGGATTGTCCAAAAATCTTGAATCAAAAAGAAGCGCAATGTTACCGGAATATGTATAGAAATCTGTTCCGATATAAACTCTTGCCTTAACTTCTTCGCCGGGCTTTGCAGTTGTTGTTTCGACCCAGTTGATATCGTCATCAGGATCAACTCCCGATGCGAGGTTATCTTCTGCGTCACCGACAACTTCGCCGGATTTGTCAATTATCAGGCCGTCTGCATTTCTTTCCATACGGAAAAACTTAACTGTGAACTCAATGTTGAATCCACCGTCTTTCGTCGGGTCGAATGCTGCAGATGCCGCAACTGACATCGAACTGAAAATCATGACAATTGCAAGAAACAATGCCAATGACTTCTTGAGATGTGTCATATGCGTTTTCCTCCTTAGTGCTTGAAAGCCGACAAGCGACACTTTCATATATTACAAGTCATTTTATCATAATGCCTGAAAAAATTCAAGCATAATTTATAATTTTATTATAACAAAATAAACGAAATGTTGGAAAAATAAGATTATTTTTTTGCTTATTCGCCCGCCGACTCGCCGTCAAACGTTTTTGCGGCACGGATTTTTGCGAGTTCATACATCATCGTATCTCTTGTTTTGCCGTGAACATTGAAGAAGAGAAGGGTTACTCCCTTCATAAATCTGCCGATTGCGGGAGCAAGAGCAAACACCGCCCATATGCCCGCAAGCATTGCTTCATCAGTCTGAGGAATAACTTTTCCGGTTATATCCTTGAGCTGAACGAAATGAATCGAGTCGATGATAACACCGCTGAGAATATTTGCAACAGCAGTTGAAATCATAGTCATATAGCCCATTGCGGCGGTTATTGTTGCTTCGTTACGCACACCCGATTTCCACTCAACATAGTCATAAAGGTCGCCGTTGAGCGCGGTGCTGCAGTATCTCTGGATGCTGTTGACCGAGCCGCAACAAGTGAGCGCGAACACAATCCAGATAAAGTTGGGAATAATGTTACCCTTGCCGAAAGGCTCATAGCCCACGGCCCACATAATAAAATAGCACATTCCGCAGAACATATAGCTGCCTGCAGCAAGGTTTCTGAGCCCGAATTTTTTTGTGAGCTTAGGTGCGAGAGGCAGAACGAAATAGCTGGGCAAACCTGTGAAAAGGCCCGAAATTGAGCTGAGAGACAGCTTACCCATACAGTTTATCCAGAAAAAGTTCTGAACTTTTTCGCCTGTTTGCTTACCTACGGCAAAGAAATTCTTTATAATGAGCACCCACATGGGTCTGCAAGTTCCGACAGTTTTGAATGTTTCAATAAGACCCATTTGCTTCATTTCCTCTCTCGAAGCAAGAGGCATTCTTTCTCTGAGCGCGAAAAATCCGTAGGTTCGGAAAATAAGCACGCAGGCAATAAAGAACACCGCTCCGCCGATGTAAACATAACGGGTCGGCAGATTGAGAAAGTCAACAAAAATAGGGAACAGCGAAGGAAGCCACACGCCTGCAAGGTCTGCATAGGCATCTGTAGCTATAAGTCTGTTACGCTCCGAAACGTTGGGAGTTATGTTGTAGAGTATTGTCTGATAACTCGTGTTATAGAAAGAGTTCGCAATTGAACCGATATAGTTGAACAGGAAAAACAGAACAAAAAGTGTGCTCTGCGGAAGGCCTCCCGGAAGCACCCACTGAGTGAACGCAGAGAAAAACCAGAAAGGAAGAGTCAAAAGAAGATAAGGACGCACTCTTCCCCAACGGGTTCTTGTTCTGTCTATTATCAGACCCGAAAGAGCGTTATCGATCGAGTCAAGTATTCCGCTTACAGTGCTTGCCAGAGTCCATGTTTTTGCCGAAACCCCGAGAAATACATTGGCGAAATAGAAAGATTCTTTGTTAACAAACGAATTCCAGTTGGTATCACCGAAGCCGGAAAGGATATATGCCGCATAGTGTTTCGGGCTGAGATATTGCTTGTTTTGCTGTTCAAGATGCCGCTTGACTTTTTCTTCGTCAAGATTTTCCTGAACGGCTTTTGTGTTTTCTGCCATTGTGTCACCATCCTTAACGCGAACTTACTCCATAGTAATCCTATTATAAAATGTATTCTATAATATTTGCAAAAAAAAATCAAGCATAGAAAAGAATTTTTCTTTTCCATGCCTGACATATCTGTTATTAAATTTTTTAAAACGTGATTTTTTCGCTCACAAGCGGCTGTTTTGTGCGTGTTTTCCAGAAGCTGTTTGCGTGAATATTAACGGTGTATTCCTTGCCGCTTTCAAGCCCTTCAAACGATACGCTGAGAGTCTCGGGCATGTCATAAAAATAATATTCGCTCCATATTGTTGAGTTGCGAACAGTTACGCCGTTGGCATCTTTTACTATTACATTATAATCATTTACACATTCGCCGTCATACTTTGCCTGATCGAATGTAACCTTAAATCCATCCTCTTTTTTATCGGAAATAACGATTTTTGCGCTATCCTCAAAATAGGGAGTCTGTGTTGTTTTGTATCTTGCATCTGTATAAAGGAATGAATCAACATCCCACGCAGTATCGATTTTCCATATATAAGGGAAGAAATTTGATGTGATGAGATCATACGGATAAATTCTGACTCTCATATCGGCATCGGCTTCAACAAAAAGCATCTGAGCAGCCTTTTCTTTGTTGGGAGGAATTGTTCCGTAAACCTTATCAAATTCATCAAGCTCAAAATAGCTGAGAGTTCCTGTGCCGAGGCAGGTGAAATGCTGCTGATGAATTGAACGGGGATCGTTGATGGGTGCATGAGAATGGCCCGAGAAATCGATGATCTGAGGATAATTCATAAGAATTGCGGTAAGCTCATCCTCACCCCAGTTTGCGCTGCCGTAAACCGTTCCCATAATATGAGGATGCTGGAAGAAGAAAATGGGTTTCTTCGGGTCGTCTGCAACAGCTTTTTTAAGCTCCTCTGCAACCCAATTCTGCTTTGCCTCATCAAAATGGCAACCGTTTGTGCTTGTTACACTGATAAAATGATATCCGTTGATAACCTTATGAGTATCCGGCTCCATCGAGAAAATTCTTTTGAAATTTTCAAGAGCTTTTTCTTCGCCACCATCGAAATATTCATGGCTTGCAAGCGAAAGCGTTGCCTCGGTTTCTTCTTTCATATAATTATCAAGCGTATCCTTGAAAGAAAGCATCTGGGTTTCGGTTCCTCTGCCCGTGAAATCACCAACAACATAGAGGGCGTCAAGTTTTGAATATTCTTCTTTTCCGCTGAGCTCATATGCAGTTTTGAGCGCCTGAGTCATTCTTTTGCGTTCAATGCACTCTGCATCGTCTGAATAATGAATATCGCTTACAACAAGAAAGCGAAGAACCGGTTTGAAATCTTTTTCAAAAGCCATAAAATTTCTCCTTTTTAAATATGCGTGAAAGGAGCTGCTCGTTGAACAGCTCCTTTATTGATTGTTAACTATTAACCGAGAGCAGAGAAGAGAAGCGAGAAGCTTGCGATCATATCGCCGATCAGACCTATAATATTGATCTGCTCAAACCAACCTGCAAAGTTATCCCAAAGGGCACCCCAATTGAGATCTTTGATTTTATCAAAGAGATTCTTCTCGGGTTCGGGAGCGATTGATTTTTCTTTTGCAACAACCTTGATTTCATAGATATCGGCATCAAACTCTTCGCCTGCTGTTACTTCAACATAATATGTTGCAGCTGCAATGGGAAGGGTTTCGAGCTTTGCTGTTTTGTTGGTTGCTGTTGCATTAACTTCAAGAGTTTCTGCAACTGCAACACCGTCTGAATTGAGAAGTCTTACGTTCCACTTTGCGTTGTTTGTTGCTGTGAATACAATATCATAGCCAGCATTGTTTGCAGCTGCGGTGAACTTGAAGATATCCTTATCAGTCTTATCATCAAGTGTTGCCTTGTATGCTGTACCTACAGCGATTTCGTCAGCCTGAACAAGAGAATCGTTGTTCTCGGTTTCTGTGTTAGAAACAGTTCTGAAGAACACTCTTGTTTTGTAGCTGCCTGCGTCACCGTCAATTTCAAGAATATAATCACCCTTTGCAACGCAAACGCTGGGGCCGATCTTGCTGTCTTCTTTGTTTGTAACAGAGATTGATGTTACTTTTCTTGCAGTCTGAACACCTAATGCATCTTCTTCAAAAGCAAGAAGAGTTGCGGTGAAGTTGCCCTTGGGTGCAAATTCATTGTAGAGATAAAGATTGAGAACGCCGTTTGAAGGAACGGTGATTTTATAATAGTCTTTATCCTCTGCGCCGCTGATTGCACCGTAGTAATACTTTGCATTGCCTGAAGTTGAAAGTTCAAACTTGTTTGCTTTGTCAAAAGTGTTGTTGGGCTCTGATTCTGCAGCAATCTTATCATCAACGGTAACAGTGATACCGTAGCCTACAGTGCCGTCATATACCATGCCTTTTTCAACAGCAACAACATACTTTGCGTTTGCTATAACAATGAATGAAGCTGAATCGCTTGTGCTTACGCCTGCAGATGTGAAGCTTGAAATTTCAGCCTGAGTTGCTGCATCATAAACCTTAACTGTGAAATATGTTACGGCAGCATCTGCGCCTGAAACGGCTGCATGCTCAAACTTAAGGGTTGCAAGACCTGTTTTTGCAGCCTTGAATTCGAAGCAGTCAAGATCGTCTGCGCTGCCGAGTGTGCCCTCAACTTTTTTGCCGAGTTCAAACACTGTTGCTGTTGCAGCTGTGCCGTTGGGCTCTTTCTCTTCGTTTTCAGCAGCATATGCAGTCACAAAACAGCTTGCAAGCATAAGAACTGAAAGAAGAAGAGCGATGAGTGATTTAACTTTTTTCATCTTTTTGTCCTCCTGATTTTTAAAAATTTCATTTGCAGATGCATTTTATCACACTTTTCGCAGAATGTCAAACCATTATCGGCAGGTAAATATTAATAATCGGTAAATAATAAATAAAAAAAGCAGGACAGCCGAAGCTGTCCTGACTGATTTTATTAATACATTCCGCCGCCCTGAGCTGCCATTGCTGCTGCCTGAGCTGCATCTGCTGCGGGGTCGGGCTTATCGGTAACAAGGCTTTCGGTTGTGAGCACCATTGAAGCTACCGATGATGCATTCTGAAGAGCTGAACGGGTTACCTTTGTGGGATCAAGGATACCTGCTGATGCCATATCGCAGTAAACATCCTTTGCAAAGTCATAGCCGTAGCCGATTTTTCCGCTTTCGTGGATAGCGTTGATGATGATTGAGCCTTCAAGGCCTGCATTAGCCGCAATCTGACGAACGGGCTCTTCGAGCGCCTTAAGAACAATCTTGATGCCTGTCTTTTCATCAACATCGTCTGTTGTGTCGAGAAGCGCCTTAACGCTGCTTACTGCGTTGAGAAGAGCAACACCGCCGCCTGCAACACAGCCTTCTTCAACAGCTGCCTTTGTTGCTGCAAGAGCATCTTCGATACGAAGCTTCTTTTCTTTCATTTCTGTTTCTGTTGCTGCGCCAACCTTGATAACTGCAACACCGCCTGAAAGCTTTGCAAGTCTTTCCTGAAGCTTCTCTCTGTCGAAATCTGATGTTGTGTTTTCAATCTGAAGCTTGATCTGAGCGATTCTTGAAGCGATATCGTTCTTGTCGCCTACGCCGTCAACGATGATTGTGTTTTCTTTTGAAACCTTAACCTGACGGGCTCTGCCAAGCTGTGAAAGCTGAGTATCCTTAAGTTCAAGACCGAGGTCTGAAGCAATAACTTCGCCGCCTGTGAGGATAGCGATATCCTGAAGCATTTCCTTTCTTCTGTCGCCGAAACCGGGAGCCTTCACGCATACGCAAGTGAACACACCGCGGAGCTTGTTAACAAGGATTGTTGAAAGAGCTTCGCCTTCAACATCTTCTGCAACAATGATAAGCTTTCCGCCTGCGTGCATAATCTGCTCGAGAAGAGGAAGAAGATCCTGAATGCTTGAAATTTTCTTATCTGTGATAAGAATGAGAGCGTCATCAATAACAGCTTCCATCTTATCTGTATCTGTTACCATATAGGGCGAGATATAGCCTCTGTCAAACTGCATACCTTCAACAACTTCTGATTCGGTAACGGCAATCTTTGATTCTTCAACAGTGATAACTCCATCTGAAGTAACCTTTTCCATTGCGTCTGCAATAAACTTGCCAACCTCTTCGTCTGCAGCTGAAATAGTTGCAATTCTTGCGATATCTTCTGAGCTTGAAACGGGCTTTGAATTCTTCTTTACAGCTTCAACAGCTGCTTCAACAGCCTTTGCCATACCCTTCTTTACAACCATGGGATTTGCGCCCGCAGTAACATTCTTCATACCTTCTCTGATAAGAGCCTGAGCAAGAAGAGTTGCGGTTGTTGTTCCGTCACCTGCAACATCGTTTGTTTTTGTTGAAACTTCTTTAACGAGCTGTGCGCCCATATTTTCAAACGGATCTTCAAGCTCGATTTCTTTTGCAATTGTTACACCGTCATTTGTGATGAGAGGTGCACCGTATTTCTTATCAAGAACAACATTTCTGCCCTTGGGGCCGAGTGTTATTTTAACTGTGTTTGCAAGCTTATCAACGCCTGCCTGAAGAGCCTTGCGGGCTTCTTCACCGTAAATAATCTGCTTTGCCATTATTAAATCCTCCTATAAAATCTTCAATTATTCAACGATTGCAAGAATATCGCTCTGCTTAACAATAGTATATTCTTCTTTATCGAGCTTAACCTTTGTGCCCGAATACTGGCTTGTGATAACCTTATCACCAACATTGATATACATTTCAACTTCATTGCCGTCAACCATTCCGCCGGGGCCGACTGCAACAACTTCTGCAATCTGGGGTTTCTCCTGAGCTGAAGCTGCAAGAATAATTCCGCTGCTTGTTGTTTCTTCAACCTCAACAGCCTTCACAACTACTCTGTCTGCAAGCGGTTTAATAGTCATATTTATTACCTCCGAAAAATAATTTGTCAATTTTAGCACTCTGCCACCTTGAGTGCTAATTTGTATTATAGACCCTTTTCCAAAAAAATCAAGAGCATTTTCCAAAGTTTACAATAAATACACAAATAAGTTTAAAAATCTTACAATATTGTTACGATTATTGACAATGGAAACTGATGTGATATAATGATTAAGTATAAAATATATATATTAAGGGTATTGTAATGAACATTCTTGTAACATTGGATTCCAACTACATATATCCGTTATGCGTGATGTTCAATTCTCTCGCAAAAACCAATGCAGGGAAAAGCTTTAACATCTTTGTTGCATATTCTTCACTGACAGATGATGATTTTTCAAAAATGAAAAATGCGCTTGTCGGTGTTGATGCTGTTATACATAAAATCCCCGTTGATAATGAGATTTTCTCAGGCGCCCCGGTGCTTGACAGGCTCAGCAAAGAAACCTATTACCGCCTTCTTATCGGCGATATTCTGCCCGATGATGTTCACAAAATCCTTTATCTTGACCCTGATATCGTTATAAATCACGACCTTGAGGAGTTTTATAACACTGATATGACAGGCAAAACCGTTGCGGGCGGAATGCATATGTTTGGCTTTTTTGAAAACATCAACCTCAGCCGCCTCAAAATGGATAAAAAATCCCACTATATCAATGCGGGTGTGCTTCTTATTAATCTTGATGAATGGCGCAAGGCCGTTACTCTCAATCAGATTCTTGATTTTATTAATGAAAACATAAAAAAGCTTCTTCTTGCTGACCAGGATGTTATCAACTGCCTTTTTCAGCATTCAACGATGCTGATTGATGAAAGGCTTTATAATCTTGACGAAAAAACCTACCTCAAATACTCTTCTAAAGCAGCCGGCCCAAAGAGAATTGACCTTGATTGGGTGAGAAAGAATGCATGCATCATCCATTTCAACGGCAAACACAAACCCTGGCGCGAAGGAGATAAATACAGAGGAAAGCTCGGTGAGTTTTTTGAAAAATATAAAGATATTTGACAATAAAGTGCGGCTCCTGCAAATCGTGGGGGCTGTTTTGGTCTGCGGCACCTTGCTCGGTGTTTTTATTTATTGTTATATCGTATACGGAGCTCAGCTTACCGAA
Organism: Acutalibacteraceae bacterium; assembly: GCA_045613625.1. Lineage (GTDB taxonomy): Bacteria > Bacillota > Clostridia > Oscillospirales > Acutalibacteraceae > CAG-177. The sequence continues at coordinate 29,163 of JAZLBI010000121.1, forward strand.
ATAATCAGCGATAAGCAAAAACTCGATGCACTTTTTGCACAGTTCAACAATTATGATAAACTTGTTTTTGTTGCAATAAGAGCGTTTCAGACAGTTATCAAAATCATTCCCGCCGAGCCTCTCGAAATCGGTTCAGGCTATCTTTACGGGGTATGGGGCGGTTTGCTTTACTGTATGTTGGGAACGCTCACGGGTTCATTTGTTATCATTGCGCTTTCAAAGATTTTCGGCAGGCGCCTTGTTAATCTTTTCTTTCCCGTTGAAAAAATCGATTCGCTCAAATTCCTTAAAAACGAAAAAAGAGTTTACACTTCGCTTTTCTTTATATATCTTATTCCAGGCACACCCAAAGATATTCTTACATATGCCGCAAGCATCACAAATATTAATATGGTTAAATTTATGGTTGTTACAAGCATTGCAAGAATTCCTTCGATTATAACTTCAACCATAGTCGGTGCTGAGCTTATGGAGAAAAATTACTTTTTTGCCGCTGCTGTTTTCATTGCTACAGCAGTTATCAGCGTAATCTGCTCTTTGATTTATAACAAATATTCATCGGTAAAAGATAAAAAGGCTGCTCAGAAAGCTGTTGATAAAGAGGAAAATAATTATGATGAAATTACTGCCGGAACAGAGAACAAGTAAGCTTGACACATTTGCGCCGCTTGCTTTTATGCTTGCTGCACTTCTGCCGGATTATTTCGCGCCCGTTATAACATTCATTGGCTTCATTGCCGTTCTTAAAAACAAAAACACATATAAAAAACAACCTCTTTTCGGTGCGCTTGGTATATGCGTTCTTGTATATATGGGCTGGATGATTATCGGTTCATTCTATTCGTCATCCGCCTTATCCTCTGCCGCAAGCCTCGCTCTATGGGCGCTTTCGTTCACCAATTATTATTTTTACAGCAAAGCTGCAGTGAACGAAAATGTTGTTGATTCAACAATGTATCTCGGCGGCATCTCTGCAGGAATTGCAGGTGCAATCGGTATCGGTCAGATGGTTCTTTATCATATTGATAAGGATATCAGCAATCTTTTTAATCCCTTCTGGCGTTTTATAAATGTTATTGTTGAAAAAATAATCGCCGCTCTTCCCGAAGTTTTAACGGTGAAAATGCCCTCAACAACCTTTCATTCATTTGCAACAAGGGCGTGCAGCACATTCACAAATCCTCTTTTCTTCGCAACGGTTGAAATTATGCTTCTTCCGTTTGCCGCATATCTTTTCCTTTGTGCGCCCACACGCACCAAAAGGATTACAGGTCTTTTCTGTTTTTTGCTTGCGGCGGGAGGAATTGCCTGCTCATATTCAAGAGGCCCTTATCTTTTTGCAGCTCTTGTATGTATTATTCTGCTGCTTCACGGCGGAAAGAAAGCGCTTAAACTCATCGGTGTAGGAACGCTTGCACTTGGTGCGGTTGTTGTTTTTGCAAGAGGTACGGTAAAAAGACTTTTCACCCTTCTCAGCGGAAACGATGTTTCGGTTAACACAAGAGTTGCTCTTTATGACAGCATATTTGATATGATAAAAAACAAACCCATATTCGGTTACGGCACGGGCTTTGATAATGTAAGGCAGATGCTGCACAATGTATACGGGGTTAAGCAACCTCACGCTCACAATATTCTTCTTGAAGCCTGGGTTGAAAACGGCATTTTCGGCGTGTTTCTCTTTGTTGCGATACTTGTTGTATTCTTTATGAATATGGTAAGACTTTTCAAAAAAGGCGAAAAAGCACGAAGTTATGCGGTGACTCTTTTCGCATCAATCGCAGGCTTCGTTTTCTGCGGAATGACAGACTGTCTTTTCTACGGAGTTAAACCTCTTCAATATTTTATGCTGATTCTCGGCTTATCTCAGGCGGTTTATACAATGTGTTGCAGCAAAACCGCTGACGGAGGAAAACAATGAACATATTATCTATAGGCAACAGTTTTTCCAACAACGCTCACCGTTTTCTGCCGAAAATGGCTCAGGCAGACGGTGAAGAGCTGATGCTCTGCAATCTTTATATCGGAGGTTGCTCGCTTGAAACGCATTGGAACAACTGGCGTGAAGAAAAAACAGATTACGAGTATGAAATCTATCTTCCGTTCGAAACAGAGCTTACAAAAGCGCCGGAAGTTGCGCTTCACGAAGCTGTTGAAGATGAAGAATGGGATGTTATAACGCTTCAGCAGTGCAGCCCTCTCAGCGGAATACGCGAAAGCTACACACCTTATCTTTCAGAGCTTGCAGAATATTGCAGAATGGTTCAGCCTAAAGCAAAAATAATGCTTCATCAGACTTGGGCATATGATAAAAACTGCCCGCTTGAAGCTTTTTCGAACTATGGCAGAAGCCAGCAGGAAATGTACCGAATGCTTACCGAGGCTTATGTTGATGCGGCTCTTGAAGCAGATATTGACATTATAATTCCGAGTGGAAGAGCTTGGCAGACAGCGAGAAACACCATTGGCGATAAGCTGACCGAAGTTGATGGCTACCACGGCAACGATTTGGGCTGTTACCTTGCAGGCGCTTGTTTCTATGAAACAGTTTTCGGCAAAAGCATATATGATAACTCGTTTGTGTTGCCCGATGTTGATATTGGAGTTATGGAAACGCTTAAAATTTGCGCTCATACAGCAGTTGAAAAAGGAATAATGAGAAAACAGTGAAGTAAAAATCACCGGATTAAGAGATTGACCTCTTAATCCGGTTTTCTTTTGCGCAAAAAAGGAGCAACCTTGCGGTTGCTCCCCAAAAATCAATTTTTAATTATTCAGCGATGTCGATAACAACGCCTGAACCAACTGTTCTACCGCCTTCACGGATAGCGAAGCGGAGACCCTTTTCGATAGCGATGGGAGTGATGAGCTCAACATCCATATCAACGTTATCGCCGGGCATGCACATTTCTGTGCCAGCGGGAAGGCTGATTACGCCTGTAACGTCAGTTGTTCTGAAGTAGAACTGAGGACGATAGTTGTTGAAGAAGGGAGTATGACGGCCGCCTTCTTCCTTTGAAAGAACGTAAACCTGGCCTGTGAACTTGGTGTGGGGGTTGATTGAACCGGGCTTTGCAAGAACCTGACCACGTTCGATTTCTGATCTCTGAACACCACGAAGAAGAGCACCGATGTTATCGCCTGC
>JAZLBI010000122.1:0-7855 GCA_045613625.1 Acutalibacteraceae bacterium
GCAAAGATTACCCGCTATGCAGTTGACCTTGCAACACTCTTCCATAAGTTCTATAACGCTTGCCGCGTTAACTGCGAGGATGAAGCTCTTATGCAGGCAAGACTCAGCCTTTGCCTTTGCGTAAAGAATGTTCTTTGCAACATTCTCACAATGTTCAGCATAACTGTTCCCGAAAGCATGTAAAATTTAAGACCCCTTAACTGAAAAGTTAAGGGGTTTCGCCGATGATTTATCCATAAAGAAACGGAGATGATAAAAATGCTAAAAAAACTGCTTGCTCAGACAAAGGGCTACCGCATCTGCGCTTTGCTTTCTCCTCTGCTTATTCTTGTTGAGGTTATTCTCGAAGTTCGAATTCCCTTTGTTATGGCAGAAATGGTTGATGCAGGCATAACCGGCGGAAAAGGCGTTGATTTCATCGTCAGCGAAGGATTGAAGATGATTGTTATGGCGCTCATTTCGCTTGCCGCAGGTGCAGGTGCGGCAAGATTTGCCGCAATGGCAGGTATGGGCTTCGGCGCAAACCTGAGAAGCGCTGTTTTTTCAAAAATCCAGGATTTCTCATTTGCCAATATTGACCGTTTCAGCACCCCCTCTCTCATAACCCGAATGACAACCGATATAAACACCGTTCAGATGGGCTTCACAATGGTAATACGCATTGTTGTGCGCTCGCCGCTGATGTTTTGTTTGGCCTTCTACAAAGCCTTCGATATCAACAGCAGCCTTTCAACCGTTTTTGCCGTTGCAGCACCCATTCTCATCGCTCTTCTTCTTCTTCTCTTCTGCTTTGCAATGCCCAGATTCAAGAAGCTGATGAAGAAATATGACGGCCTGAACGCTTCCATTCAGGAAACGCTCATAGGCGCAAGAGTTGTTAAAGCTTTTGTGAGAGCAAGACACGAAAAAGACAAATTCCGCATCTCAAACGATGAGCTCAAAGATGCATCGATCGCTGCAGAAAAAATCGTTATTCTTTCAGGTCCCTTTATGCAGGTTGCTGTTTACGGCTGCACTGTTGCAATTCTCTGGTTCGGCAGTCAGCTTGTTATTAATCAGGCAATGGAAATCGCTCAGCTCACCGCATTCATAACCTATATTCACAACATCTTTATGTCGCTGATGATGATTTCGATGATTTTTGTTATGTTCACAATGGGACGCACCTCTCTTGTTCGTATCGGCGAAGTTCTCAACGAGGTTCCTGATATAAACGACGATACGGCAGACCCCTCTCTCACCGTTGAGAACGGCGATATCGATATGGAAAATGTCTGCTTCAAATATAAGAAAAACGGCCAGAAGAATGTTATCGACAATATAAATCTTCACATCAAATCGGGCGAAATCATTGGCATCATCGGCGGCACAGGCTCAGCAAAAACAACTCTTGTTCAGATGATTCCCCGCCTTTATGATGTTACCGAAGGCGTTGTTAAAGTCGGCGGCAGACCCGTTGCCGATTACACTCTCAAAAACCTTCGCGACAGCGTTGCAATGGTGCTTCAGGTCAATCTTCTTTTCAGCGGAACGATTGAAGAAAACCTTCGCTGGGGCAATGAAAACGCAACCAAAGAAGAAATCGAAAACGCCTGCAAAATCGCTCAGGCTCACGATTTTGTATCATCCTTCCCTGACGGATATCAGACATATCTCGGTCAGGGCGGCGTTAACCTTTCGGGCGGTCAGAAACAGCGTCTTTGCATTGCAAGAGCTCTTCTCAAATCACCAAAAATTCTTATTCTTGACGACAGCACAAGCGCGGTTGACACCGCAACGGACGCAAAAATCCGCGAAGGATTCAAGCAGAATTATTCCGATGTAACAAAAATTATCGTTGCGCAGAGAATAAGTTCCGTTCAGCATGCAGATAAAATCATCGTTCTTGATGACGGTAAGATAAACGCGATCGGCTCTCACGATGAACTTCTTGCCACCAACGAAATCTATGGTGAAGTGTATAAATCGCAGCAGGAAGGAGTGATTGAATAATGGCACCGAAAATGAAAAAACCGCCTCAGGGAGGCCCCGCATTCAAGCCTCAGAACACCAAGGCAACTTTCACAAGGCTTCTGAGTTATCTCGGCAAATCAAAGTTCCTTCTTCTTCTCGTTTTTGTTTTTGTTGTTTTCAGTGCGCTTGCAAGCATCATCGGAACCTCGTTTGTTGAAGATATAACCAACGAAATTCTCATTCCGCTTGTAGGAAAAGAAATCACCGACAGCTTGCTTGAACCCCTCGCACGAATTCTCATTCCGCTTGCTTGCATCTATATTGCGGGTGCGTTATCCTCTTATTCATATTCAAGAATTATGCTTCAGGTTGCGCAGAAAACCCTCAATATAATCAGAAAAGACCTCTTTGACCATATGATGGATTTACCCATCAGATTCTTTGACTCCCATACTCACGGCGAGCTTATGAGCCGCTACACCAACGATGCCGATGCCCTTCGCGAATGCATCAGCCAGAGCATCGTTCAGCTCATTTCTTCGGTTGTTACCGTTGTTGGCACCTTCGCTATGATGATTTATTTCAGCCCTGCTCTTACGCTGCTCATCGTTGCGGTTCTCATCGTTTCATTCTTCATTATCAGGGCTCTCGGCTCACAGAGCGCAAAATATTTCAGAATGCAACAGCAAAACATCGGTGAAGTTAACGGATATATTGAAGAATTCATCGAAGGTCTTAAAGTTGTTAAGGTTTTCTGCCACGAAAGAAAAGCGAAAGAAGATTTTTCCGTTATCAACGGCAAGCTTCGCCACGCCGCAACAAATGCACACACTTACGCAAGCATTCTTATGCCGATTATGGGCAATATCTCATATATTTCTTATGCAGCGGTTGCAACTCTCGGCTCTGTTCTTGTTATGACTGTTCCCGAGGATTCGTTCTTCGCTCTTGATGTTGGCTCTCTCCTCACATTCCTTATTTATACAAGGCAGTTTTTCCAGCCGATAACTCAGATTTCGCAGCAGTTCAACAGCATCATCCTTGCTCTCACGGGTGCGGAACGCATCTTTGAAATCATTGATACCCCGATTGAAGAGGATGAAGGCTATGTAACCCTTGTCAATGCAAAGAAAAATGCCGCAGGCGAAATTGAAGAATGCGAAGAAAGAACGGGTATGTGGGCATGGAAACATCCTCACGGCGACGGCTCTCTCACCTACACCGAATGGAAGGGTGATGTTCGCTTCCACGATGTTACCTTCAGCTATGACGGCAAAAAGACCGTTCTCAAAAACGTTTCTCTCTATGCCCGCCCCGGCGAAAAAATCGCTTTCGTCGGTTCAACAGGTGCAGGTAAAACAACGATTACAAACCTTATAAACCGCTTCTATGATGTTGACGAAGGAAAGATAACCTATGACGGCATCAACGTTAAAAAGATTAAAAAGAGCGCTTTGAGGCAATCTATGGCTATGGTTCTTCAGGATACCCACCTTTTCACGGGCACCGTTCGTGATAACATCGCCTACGGCAGACTTGACGCAACGGATGAAGAAATCGTTGCAGCCGCAAAGCTCGCAAATGCCGATTCATTCATTTCACGCTTGCCCGAAGGTTATGACACAATGATTACGGGCGACGGTGCAAATCTTTCACAGGGCCAGCGACAGCTTCTTTCAATCGCAAGAGCCGCCGTTGCGAACCCGCCCGTGCTCATTCTTGATGAGGCAACAAGCTCAATCGATACCCGAACAGAACGCCTTATCGAAAAGGGTATGGATAAGCTTATGGAGGGCAGAACTGTATTCGTTATCGCTCACAGACTTTCAACCGTGCGCAATTCAAATGCCATTATGGTGCTTGAAAACGGCGAAATCATTGAGCGCGGCGACCACGATGACCTCATCGCTCAGAAAGGCAAATACTATCAGCTTTATACGGGTCAGTTTGAGCTCGATTGATTGAATAACCAAAACTCCCCGCTTTTTGTTGTTAATCTTCACAAAGCGAGGAGTTTTTTTCTTTGCATTCTGCTGAAAATTATTCATCAGACCAAGGTTTTTGTTGAATTTTGTTGACATTTTTCGATTTTAAAATATAATTAAAACATATTAACTTGAGGAGGTTATTCAAATGGATAACAATACCAACAACATCAATGTAACAGTTAACGCATCTCCCGCTCAGCCCGCTATTTCATCCAAGTCAAAGCTTGTTGCAGCTCTTCTTTGCTTCTTCCTTGGCTATTTAGGCATTCATCGTTTCTATGCCGGTAAGATCGGAACCGGTATTCTCTGGCTCCTTACCTTTGGTCTCTTCGGCATTGGCGATCTTATCGATTTCATTATGATTCTTTGCGGTTCATTCAAAGACGGCAGCGGCGCATATATTAAAAACTGATTTTACAAAAAATTCCCCCCGAAGGTTAATCCTTCGGGGGTTCTTCTTTTAAAACTTATGAACACCTGCGCCGATATCGGTTGACTTGCCGTCAAGGATAACCGTTGCGCTTGCGCCTTCGGGCACGGTGAATTCATATTCGGTCTTTCCGTTTTCGGTTTTCCATTCCGATTTAACAAGACCTTTGCGTGTTTCGATTGCGGCTTTGACATAGGTGAGCCTTCCGTCAGTCAGCGGAGCAAAAACAATATGCTCAAAAGCGGGCTTGCTTTCGTCAATCTTAATGCCTGCCGCATCGCCGTAAAGCCAATCGGCAACCGAGCCGTAGGCGTAATGGTTGAAGGAATTCATCGATGTATCCCACATTGTGCCGTCTTCCCTCACGCTGTCCCAATGCTCCCAGATTGTTGTTGCGCCCATCTTGACCGAGAAAAGCCACGAAGGATATTCCTCGCGAAGAAGAAGGCTGTATGCCGTTTCGGTGTAGCCGTTGTCGCTGAGTGCGTGAAGCAGATAGGGTGTGCCCACAAAGCCTGTTTTGAGGTGTCCGCATTCCGTAACAAGCTCGTTGAGCTGTTTTGCGGTTTCTGCAATGTTATCGGAAATGCCGAAATGCACTGCAAGCACACAGGCTGTCTGCGTTGCAAAATCGGGCTTTATTTTGCCGTCCTTCATATATTCACGTCTGAATGCGAGAATCGACTTTTCTCTCTTTGCAAGCACATCCGCATTATCCTCGCCGCAAAGCGCCATTGCTTTTGCAAGAATCTGAGTTGAATAAATATAATATGCGGTTGCAATAAGACTCTTTTCCGTGCCCTTTGAGCAATCCTGAGGGCTGCTGCCGTCAAGGTTAAGCCAATCGCCGAAATGCCAGCTGTTGCTCCATATTCCGTCGTAGCTGTGCTCTTCGATATATTCAATATAATTCTTCATCGATTTGAGAGAATCCTTGATTATATCCTTGTTTGCATAGGTAAGATAAATCTGCCACGGGCATATTGTTGCCGCATCTGCCCACGCAGCCGATGAATTATCGTCAGGTTCAAAAACAGCGGGAATAACATGGGGAATTGTGCCCCAATTTGTCTGGTCGGCACGCAAATCTGCAAGCCATTTTATAAAAAATCTTTCAACATCGAAGTTATATGATGCTGTTTTGATAAATACCTGAGCATCGCCCGTCCAGCCGAGACGCTCATCGCGCTGCGGGCAATCCGTGGGCACATCAAGGAAGTTGCCCTTCTGACCCCAGATGATATTTGAGAAAAGCTTGTTGACTCTTTCATCTGTGCATTCAAAATAGCCCGTTCTTTTCATATCGGAATGAACAACAATTGCGGTGAAATTCTCTTTTTCAACCTCATCGCTCCAGTTTTCAAGCCTTATATAACGGAATCCGTAGAAATTATACTCGGCTTTATGAGTGTGCTCCTTGCCGTCGCAAACAAAAACAGCCTGAGCCTTTGCGCTTCTGAGGTTGCCTGTATAGAAATTGCCGTCTGCATCAAGAACCTCGGCATGGCTGATAACAGCTCTTTCGCCCTTGTTGCCTTTGATTTTAAACTCAACATATCCCGTCAGATTCTGACCGAAATCAAGCACGGTTTCGCCCTTCGGAGTTATTATAATCTCCTTGGGAGCAAGTCTTTCCTGCTCAACAACCTTTTCGCCCTGCCTGTCGAGAAGAATTTTTTTATCTTTTTCAAACGCAAGAGCCTGAGCGGGAAAAATGTCCTTATAGGCGGAGTTATAAACATAGCCGTTATAGAAATTTGAATAGCTGTATTTACCGTTTTCACATTTCCAATCGCTGCCGCTTGTTATAATCTCGGTTTCGCCGTCTGCATATTCAAGAGTAAGGGCGCAGATTGCCGCAACTTCATTGAAGCCGAGCTGCTTGTCGCCATAATGCATACCGAAATATGTGCTCGCCTTCCAGCCGGGCGCAACGCCGAGAGTTATCGTGTTTTTTTCTTTTATCATCGCCGTAACATCGTATGTATCAACCTGAAGGCGATGTCTGTAGGATGTCCAGCCCGGCGCAAGAATAAAATCGCCGACTCTTTCGCCGTTTATGCGTGCAAGATAAACACCGAGGGCTGTAACCTCAAATTTTGCCGAAACAAGCTCTTTTTCTGCGCTGAATTCCCTTGAAAAAACAATTTCACGGTCAGGCGCAATTTTTGGGCTTTTTATCCACTGTGCATTAAGTATATTTTTCATTATTATACCTCCCGAGGGGATTGATACTTTTATTCTATACTACGTTAAAGCAAAAATCAACTGTAATTTTAACAATTAACATCTTGATTGATGCGGCAAATGCTGATAGAATATAACCAGTTCAATTAAAAGGATGATATTATGAAACGGATTTTAAGCATTTTTCTTGTTTTTGCAACGATATTTTCACTTGCTGCCTGTACGGATATATCAAACACGGATATAACAACCGAAAATACAGACCCGCCCGTTATTGAAGAAACCGTTCATTCGAAAGATTTCAAAGATGAAAACGGAAAAACAGTTATAAAAGTGAGGGTCACTCTTCCTCAGATAACAGAATTCAGCAACGAAAAGGTGAAAAAACACGTGAACACCGTTGCTATGGATTTGTTTGAAGACGCCTGCGCTTTTGCCGAAAGCAACATCAACAATGCTTCATCTTTTATGAAATCGATGAAAAGCGACAAACCCTGGGCAAAAACGGTTAACTTTGAAACAACTCTTCTCAACCACCGCTACGCTTGTTTCATTATCAAAGAATCTCTTTCATATTATGACAGCGAAACAACACCTGACCTTCGCACTCTTTGTCTTGATGTTAAAACAGGCGCAGAATGCACTCTTTCGGATTTTGCAACCGTGTCTGACGACCCAAACGGTTGCTTCAAAACATTTGTTGCCGATATTCTCAAGCCCGCCCTTCCAAAAAAATTCACAAGCCCCCAGTTTATAAACGATGAAGTTCTCAACAGGCTTGATGAGATTGTGTTCCCTGAAGATTTTTATCTGACAGAAGACGGAATGGGTTTTTATCTTGACCAGAGCCTCATTCACGAATATCTCAGCGGAATTTATAAAATAACATTCACCTGGGAAGAGCTCTCAACGGTTTTCGAAATTAAATAAAAAACAAAAACTCCCCTGCTCAACTGAGCAAGGGAGTTCTTATTTTAATAAACTATCTTATCAAGACTTATACAAGCTCGATGATGCACATCTCAGCTGCGTCGCCTCTGCGGGGACCGGTCTTGATGATACGGCAATAACCGCCGTTTACTTCCTTATACTTGGGAGCAATTTCGTCAAAGAGTTTCTTGACAACATCTTCCTTTGTAACATAAGCAAGAACCTTACGCTTTGAGTGAAGAGAGTCGTCCTTAGCAATGGTGATCATTTTCTCAGCCATTGCGCGAACCTCCTGAGCTCTTGTAACGGTGGTCTCTATTCTGCCGTTTTCCAAAAGATAGGTAACAAGGCCTCTGAGCATCGACTT
>JAZLBI010000123.1:0-5646 GCA_045613625.1 Acutalibacteraceae bacterium
TGTGGATTATATTTTTAGTTCTTGCGGTGTTTATCATTGCACTTGTTATCGCAAATATCAAAATCGTTCCCCAGTCAAAAGCATATGTTATTGAGAGACTCGGAACATACAACGCAACCTGGCAGACAGGTCTTCATTTCAAAATACCCTTTATTGAGAGAATTGCGAAAATCGTTTCGCTTAAGGAGCAGGTTGTTGACTTCCCACCCCAGCCTGTTATCACGAAGGATAATGTTACAATGCAGATTGATACCATCGTGTTCTTCCAGATAACCGACCCCAAACTTTTTGCATACGGTGTTGAAAGACCTCTTTCGGCTATTGAAAATCTTACTGCAACAACACTCAGAAACATCATCGGTGAAATGGAGCTTGATAATACTCTTACTTCAAGAGATATCATCAATGCGAAAATCAGAGGTATTCTTGACGAGGCAACTGATCCTTGGGGCATCAAGGTTAACAGAGTTGAACTTAAGAACATCCTTCCTCCCAAGGAAATTCAGGATGCGATGGAAAAGCAGATGAAGGCGGAGCGTCAGCGCCGTGAAGCTATCCTTACTGCAGAAGGCGAAAAGGCAAGCAAGATTCTTGTTGCCGAAGGTCAGAAGGAGAGTATGATTCTTTCGGCAGAGGCTGAAAAGCAGAGCGCAATTCTTGCAGCGGAAGCTATCAGAGAAGCCAAAATCATCGAGGCTGAAGGTGAGGCGGAAGCTATCCGCAGAGTTGAAGAGGCAAGAGCTCAGGCGATTAACCTTATCAACGAAGCCGCACCCGGTCAGGGATACCTCACAATCAAGAGCCTTGAAGCATTTGGAGCAGCCGCAGACGGCAAGGCAACAAAGCTTATCATTCCCAGCGATTTGCAGGGCCTTGCAGGTCTTGCCGCAAGTGCAAAAGAAATTCTGAGCGATAACAAATAATCAAACAATAAAAAATACGGCTTGCACAATTGTGCAGGCCGTATTTCTGTTTTATCAATTATTCAACTGTAACCGTGCCGTCTTCGTCAACGGTGATCTTCATGCCGTCTTTAACGTAAGCAAGGAATTCGTCGCCGAGGCAGTCGATAACTGTCATGGGTTCTTCTGCCCAAACTGCGCCGAGAACCGCGCCGGCACAAGCAAGCGAGTCAATATGTTCTGAGAAGAGCATACAAGCGGGATTTCTCTTCATAACATTTGCGCAGTAGAGAACCATGCCGCCTGTTGTTGAACCGATTGTCTGGGGGAGGCAAAGTGCCTTGCCGGCCATGGGCTTGCCGTAAAGGTCAGCATTGTTCTGGTCGCCGCATTTTGTTTCCTTGTTCTTATCACCGATCAGAGGCATATCGCCAAACTGAAGTGCATTCTGGAATGAGGCAAGTGTGTTGAAACCGCCGTGGGAAACAAGAGCTTCAGCTGTACATTTGCCTGCAACAACAGGTCTGCCTTTAAACTGTTTCATCTTATTTTGCCTCCTTTGTGATTATGTCAAGAATCTCATCGCTTCTGTAGTAGCGAGAGGTTGTGTATGTTCTGAGCTTGTTTGAGTTGGTAATAACGGGCATTGACTTGCAAAGAGGATTGTTCATATACATCAGGGGGCAGATGTAGCTGAGAACAACGCCTGTATCCTTGAGCTTTGCTGCATAAGGAGTCTTTTCGAATTCTTCAATAACACCGGGTGCTGCTGTGAACACTGTGGGGATTGAAACCTTCTTGAGGCCGTTTTTCTTAAGACCTTCAACAACCTTATCAGTCCACTCAATAAGCTGTGCGTGTGAAAGGTGGGGGCAGCCGACAAAGCAAAGCTTGGGTGTTGATTCCTTGTCTTTCCACATAACGGGGTAGTTTTTCTGAACTCTTTCAAGCTCAGCGTCGTCAACAACGTAAACCTGTGCGTTTTCGGCAATGATATCTGCACCGGATTCAACTGCTTCGGGTGTGAGGTTTTCGATATGATAAAGACCGACAGCGCCGTTTGATGCTGTTGCTGCACCGAAATCTTTGAGATAAGCTTTTGTGTCGCCGTCAAGTTCTGTGCCGATCCATTTATCAAGGCCCTTGATATAAGGAACGTCTTCCATAACTTTCATACCGATAGCTGAACCGAGGATCTGTGCTTCGGGTTTCTTTGAAGTTTTGATTTCAACAATCCAGGTTGCTTTTCTGCCTTCATCTGTAAGAAGACCGAAATAAGGAACTTTGCCGAGGATTGAACCGAAAAGTTCGATGATACCGGAGTTTCTGTTGCAGCGTGCACCGAGAACGGAGTTGGCAAAAACAACAGCCGATGATTCAGCCCATGAAAGAATATCGCCCTTCTTGGGAACGTTGCCTACTTCGTCCATATAGCAAGTGCAGGTGTAAGATTTGTTGTCAATAAGACCGAGCTTTGAAAGCTGGTTATCATACATATCCTGCATACTGTACATGAATTTGTTGAAGATAAGCTTCTGAAGGAAGGTTGCGGGAACGTTGGGATCAAGGGGCTTGGGGTCAACGGAGAATTTCTGAGCTGAAAGAGCACCGCCGTCAATAAGCTGTGCCATAAGATCATAAACAGGTTTCATAACCTTAAGACCAAAGCTTGTTACGAGGTGACCCTTTTCGCTTGTAACGGGAACCATTTTGGTTGCGTCAAAAGCATCGCCGTAAAGAACAAGAGTCTTCATAACTTTTGCCATTGTTTCACCCTTGGAGCCGTTGAGAATGTCAAGTTCTTCTTGGGTGAGATTCATTTTGTACTCCATAATAACATATCCTTTCACTGCAAAGCAGACCTGCGCACACGGCACGGATTTGCTCCACACAAATTTTTTCATCTTATTTTAACATTTTATGCCGATAAATTCAATATCAAATGTAAATTTTTATATAAGTACTTTTTACCGATTGCCGAGGGGCTTTCCGTGCATATAATATATGGGGTGAAGCGGATGAAACGCAGATATTTTTATAACCGCAGAAACGGAAGCGTTTTTAGAGTTTTATGTATAATCATTGCTTTTTTGATTGCGATTCTTGTTGCCGATGCAAAGCTGCGACCCGCGATTTATGACCTTGCGGCGATTGAAGCAAATGCCGTTGCGGCAAAAACAATTAATACTGCTGTTGAAAAAGCTCTTGCAAAAAACGGAGTTGATTATTCGGATATAGTGAGCATCGGCCGAACCGAAAGTGGAGTTATAACGGGGATAACAACTGATATCGTGAAACTCAATCTTTTCAAATCGCAGATAACAAATGCGGTTGACAATGCGTTTCGCCGCAAAGGAAGCGCCGAGGTGTCTGTTGCTCTCGGCTCTGCCAGCGGAATAACTTTTCTTTCGGGTTGCGGTCCGTATGTTGATATAAAAGTGGGGATGACGTCTTCAACCCGTTCGGATTTTGAAAATATTTTTGAAAGCGCAGGTATAAATCAGACTCAGCACAGCATAATGCTGAATATCGAATCTCAGATTGTTCTGACAATGTCGGGCAGACGGATTGTAAGCGATATCGCAACTTCGTTCTGCGTTGCACAGACTGTTATAGTCGGCTCTGTGCCCGATGTTATGGTTGAATGAAAATATCATTGATTTTGTTGAGCGAAGTTGCTATAATATATAGTATCAAATAGTAAGGAAGTAGCGGCTATGCAGTTTGAAAATGCACAAAAAAGAGCAAAAGAACTCCGCGATTTGCTCAATTACCACAGCCATAAATATTATGTTGAGGATAACCCCGAGATAGGGGATTATGAATATGATATGCTTCAGCGCGAGCTTGGAGCAATCGAAAAAGAATATCCCGAGCTTATAACACCCGATTCGCCGACTCAGCGTGTGGGCGGCAGTGCAGACGGTATGTTTGAGCCTGTTGTTCACACAGTGCCGCTTGAGAGCCTTCAGGATGCTTTCAGCGTTGAAGAAGTGCGTGCTTTTGATTCGAGAGTTAAGGTTGTTTTTGAGGATGCCGAATATGTTGTTGAACCCAAAATCGACGGTCTTTCGGTTGCGCTTGAATATGAAAACGGCGTTTTTGTGAGAGGCTCAACCCGAGGCGACGGCAATGTAGGCGAAGATGTTACGGCAAACCTCAGAACGGTTAATTCGATACCTCTGCGCCTTAAGAAAGATGTTACGGTTGAGGTCAGGGGCGAGGTTTATATGCCCAAAAAGGTGTTTGCCGCGCTTGTTGAAGAGCAGGAGCTTAACGGCGAAAAAACTTTTAAAAATCCCCGTAATGCGGCGGCGGGTTCGCTTCGTCAGAAGAATCCGAAAATCACCGCTTCAAGAGGGCTTGATATTTTTGTATTTAACATTCAGAAAATTGAAGGCATAGAAATAACGGGTCATAAGGAATCTATCGATTACCTTAAAACACTCGGCTTCAAAACAATTCCATTCTATAACAAATTTGATAATATCGACGCTGTTCTTGATGAACTTTCAAGAATAGGCGAAATCCGCTCGTCGCTTCCGTTTGATATTGACGGCGCCGTTATCAAAACGGATTCATTTGCTCAGCGTGCCGAAATCGGAAGCACGGCGAAATTTCCCAGATGGGCGCTTGCGTTCAAATATCCTCCCGAAGAAAAAGAAACAACGGTTGTTGATATTGAAATTGCAGTCGGAAGAACGGGAGTTTTAACTCCCACGGCGGTTTTTGAACCCGTGCTTGTTGCGGGATCAACGGTTTCAAGAGCAACTCTTCACAATCAGGATTTCATTGATGAAAAAGATATCAGACTCGGCGACAGGGTAGTTATCCGCAAGGCGGGTGACATCATTCCCGAGGTTATAAAAGTTGTTTCTCATGCCGAAAACAGCGAAAAATTCACTCTTCCGTCAATCTGCCCTTCGTGCGGTGCGAATGTTATCCGCGAAGAGGATGAAGCGGCTGTGAGATGCGTTAATCCCGAATGTCCCGCACAGCTTTTGCGTAACCTTATCCATTTCTGCTCAAGGGATGCGATGGATATTGAGGGAATGGGTGATGCAGTGCTTGAAAAGCTTGTTTCAAACGGACTTCTCACTAAAGCGAGCGAGATTTATACTCTCAAAAAAGAGGATTTTATGACCCTTGAAGGATTCAAGGATAAATCGTCACAGAATCTTGTTGATGCCGTTGAAAATTCAAAGAAAAACGACCTTTCGAAGCTTGTTTTTGCTCTTGGTATACGTCACGCAGGCCAGAAGGCGGGCAAAATCCTCGCTGATTATTTCGGCACGATGGAAAACATTATGAATGCCGATATTGAACAGCTTACAGCAATTGAAGGTTTCGGCAGTATTATGGCTCAGAGTGTGGTTGATTTCTTTGCGCTTGAGCAGACCAAGAGAGAAATTGAAGCACTTGCGGCATACGGCGTTAATATGAATTCCCAAAAGGAAAAAATCGACAATCGCTTTGAAGGCAAAACCTTTGTTTTAACAGGCACTTTGCCCACCTATTCAAGAAACGAAGCGAGCGAAATAATAGAAAAATTCGGCGGCAAAACCGCATCATCGGTTTCGAAAAAAACAAGCTATGTGCTTGCGGGTGAGGATGCAGGCAGCAAGCTTATAAAAGCGCAGACTCTCGGGGTAACAATTATTTCAGAAGCCGAATTCAACGAGATGATAAAATGAGATTTTCAAAGGAACATTGCTGGGTTAAAAAAAGCGAAAGCGGAGTAAAA
>JAZLBI010000124.1:0-4836 GCA_045613625.1 Acutalibacteraceae bacterium
TAATCTTTAAAAGGAGCGCCCCGCAGGACGCTCCCTTTGGATTTTATTTGTAGTATTCAACTGCGGATTCAAACAGCTTGAGGTCGAATTCGCCGGGAACGTTCTTATAAAGTCCCGCTGCGGTTCTTTCGGAGTGACCCATCTTGCCCAGAACTCTGCCGTCGGGTGATACGATACCCTCGATTGCGAAATCGGAGTTGTTGGGGTTGAATGCGATGTCGTTTGTTGCGTTGCCGTCAAAGTCAACATACTGAGTGATAATCTGACCGTGTGCAGCAAGCTTTCTGATGAGAGCTTCGTCAGCAATGAAGCGGCCTTCGCCGTGTGAAATGGGCACGGTGTAGATTTCGCCCTGCTTTGCCTTTGAGGGCCAGGGTGAGTTGTTGGAAACAAGCTTTGTTCTGACAAGCTTTGACTGATGTCTGCCGATGGTGTTGTATGTGAGGGTGGGGCAGGTTTCGTCGGTGTCGATAATCTTGCCGTAGGGAACAAGACCGAGCTTGATGAGAGCCTGGAAGCCGTTGCAGATACCGAGCATAAGACCGTCGCGCTTTTCAAGAAGCTCTGTTACAGCCTGCTTGATTTCAGCGTTGCGGAAGAATGCTGTGATGAATTTACCTGAACCGTCGGGCTCGTCACCGCCTGAGAAGCCGCCGGGAACAAAGATAATCTGGCTTTCTGAAACTTTCTTTGCGAAATCTTCAACCGATTTTGCAATGCTTGCGGCTGAAAGGTTGTTGATAACAAAGATTTCTGTTTCTGCGCCTGCTCTTTCAGCGTGCTTTGCTGAATCGAATTCGCAGTTTGTGCCGGGGAATACGGGAATAAGAACCTTGGGCTTTGCTGTTCTGATTGCGGGCTTTGCGAAGGTTGTTGCCTTATAATCGAAGGTTTCAATCTTCTTTTCGGGCATTGCGATGTTGCAAGCGTAGATATCCTCGAGCTTATCTTCGTAAACGGGAAGAAGCTTTGCAAAATCAACGCTTTCTGCGCCGAGAGTGATTGCCGCTTTATCTGTTGTGTAACCGAGAACAGAGCCGATATCGGTGTCGTCTGTGAGCTCGATGATGAATGAGCCGTATGAATAGCCGAAGATATCCTTGAGTGAAACATCTGCAAAATCAAAGCCGATGCCGTTACCCATTGCCATCTTGAGCACTGCTTCTGCTGCGCCGCCCATACCGGGAGTATAGATTGCTGCAGCCTTGCCTGCTGTTACGAGAGCATAAACATCCTTGAACACCTTAAGAAGAGATGCTGTATCGGGAAGATTATCAGCGTTGTATTCAGGCTTGAGGATAACAACCTTGCTGCCTGCCTTCTTGAATTCGGGTGAAACAATATTCTTGATGTTTTCTGTTGTTACTGCGAATGAAACAAGGGTGGGAGGAACATCGATATCTTCGAATGAGCCGCTCATTGAGTCCTTGCCGCCGATAGCTGCAATCTTGAGCTCCATCTGAGCCTTGAATGCGCCGAGAAGAGCTGCGAGGGGCTTGCCCCAACGCTTGCCGTCTTTGAGAGGCTTCTCGAAATATTCCTGGAATGTGAGATAAACTTCGCTGAAGTCTGCGCCTGCGGCGATGAGCTTTGCAACTGATTCAACAACTGCAAGATATGCGCCGTGATAGGGGCTCTTTTCTGTTATGAAGGGGTTGTAGCCCCAAGCCATAAGTGAGCAGGTGTCTGTGTCAGCCTTTTCAACTGAAATCTTGTGTACCATTGCCTGAATGGGAGTGAGCTGATTTTTGCCGCCGAAGGGCATAAGAACGGTGTTTGCGCCGATTGTTGAGTCAAATCTCTCTGAAAGACCTCTCTTTGAGCAGATGTTGAGATCGCCTGCAAGAGCGGTATACATATCGGTGAATGAACCGCCGATTTCTTTTTCGTAGTTCTCAATCTTTGCGGGAGCGATATCGATATGCTTCTCTGCGCCGTTTGAGTTGAGGAATTCACGGCTGATGTTACAGATTGCTTTGCCGTTCCAGTTCATAACAAGATAGGGCTTTTCCTTAACCTCAGCAACGATTGTTGCTTCAAGATTTTCGCTTGTTGCAAGCTCGATGAATCTTGCGGCATCCTTTGCTTCAACAACAACAGCCATTCTCTCCTGGCTTTCTGAGATTGCAAGCTCTGTGCCGTCAAGACCTTCATACTTCTTGGGAACTGCATTGAGGTTGATTTCAAGGCCGTCTGCAAGTTCGCCGATAGCAACCGAAACACCGCCTGCGCCGAAGTCGTTGCAGCGCTTGATGAGGAGTGATGCTTCTTTATTTCTGAACAGACGCTGAAGCTTTCTTTCTTCGGGAGCATTACCCTTCTGAACTTCTGCGCCGCAGCTTTCGAGTGACTTAAGGTTATGTGACTTTGAAGAACCTGTTGCACCGCCGCAACCGTCACGGCCTGTTCTTCCGCCGAGGAGGATAACAACATCTCCGTCTTCGGGGCGTTCACGGCGAACATTCTCTTCGGGAGCAGCAGCGATAACTGCGCCGATTTCCATTCTCTTTGCAACATAGCCGGGGTGATAAAGCTCGTCAACAATACCTGTTGCAAGACCGATCTGGTTGCCGTATGAGCTGTAGCCCGCAGCAGCGGTCTGAACAATCTTTCTCTGGGGGAGCTTACCTTCGATGGTTTCGCTTACGGGAACGGTGGGGTCGCCTGCGCCTGTTACACGCATAGCTGCATAAACATAGCTTCTGCCTGAAAGAGGATCGCGGATAGCGCCGCCGATGCAGGTTGCAGCGCCGCCGAAGGGCTCGATTTCTGTTGGATGGTTATGGGTTTCGTTCTTGAAAAGAAGAAGCCATTTTTCTGTTTTGCCGCCGATTTCAACGTCAACCTTAACTGTGCAGGCGTTGGTTTCTTCGCTTTCGTCAAGCTTGGGAAGAAGACCCTGTGATTTGAGATATCTGCAAGCGATTGTGCCGATATCCATAAGGTTAACGGGCTTTGTTCTGTTGCAAGCCTTTCTTGCATCAAGATATTCGTCATAGGTTTTCTGAAGAAGTTCATCTTCAAATTTAACCGAGTCAATGTTTGTGTTGAATGTTGTGTGGCGGCAGTGGTCTGACCAATATGTATCAATCATCTTGATTTCGGTGATTGTGGGGTCTCTCTGCTCGCTGATGAAATACTGCTGGCAGAATTTGATATCGTCAAGATCCATTGCAAGGCCGAAGTCTGCAACAAACTGAGCAAGCTCAGCTTCTGAAAGAGCGATGAAGCCGTCAAGAGTTTTAACGGTTTCGGGGATAACATATTCTGTGACAAGTGTTTCGTATTCTTCAAGAGAAGCTTCTCTTGCTTCAACGGGGTTGATAACATATTTTTTGATCTGAGCGAGTTCATCATCGCTGATATTTCCGTAAAGGCAATAAACCTTTGCTGTTTTTACGAGGGGTCTTTCACCCTTTGAGATTATCTGAATGCATTCTGCGCAGGAATTTGCTCTCTGGTCAAACTGACCGGGAAGGAATTCAACCGCAAAAAGTCTGTCGCATTCAAGGTTGGGAGTTTCTGTGATGTTATCAAGCTGAGGCTCTGAAAGAACAGTGCCCTTTGAATAATCAAAAAGCTCCTTTTCGATTTTTTCAACATCGTAGCGGTTGAGAATTCTTACATTCTCAAGGCTTGCAATGCCGAGAAGTGAAACAAGCTCATTTTTGAGCGAGCGGGCTTCGTTATCGAGACCCATTTTCTTTTCAACATACGCTCTGTATACCATATTATATCAAACCTCCATTGCTTTTTTGCCGATATCGTTTCTGTAATAGGCGTTTGCGAAGTTGACCGTTTTGACGGTTTCGTAAGCGCTTGCGATTGCAGCTTCAAGAGTGTCTGCGGTTTCGGTTACGCCGAGAACTCTTCCGCCTGCGGTAAGAAGCTTACCGTCTGCAAGCTTTGCGCCTGCGATATAGATATTTTTATCTGCGGGCATTGTGATTTCAAAGCCGCTTTCGTATTTCTGGGGATAGCCGTCTGATGCCATAACAACACAGCAGGCTGATTTTTCGCTGAATTTAACCTGATCTTCGCTGAGAGTGCCTGCGGCAACATTCTTCATAATCTCAAAAAGGTCGCTTTCAAGAAGAGGAAGAACAACCTGAGTTTCGGGATCGCCGAAACGGCAGTTATATTCGATAACCTTCGGGCCGTTCTTTGTTATCATAAGGCCGAAATAGAGGCAGCCTTTGAATGTTCTGCCTTCTGCGTTCATTGCGTTGACTGTGGGAAGGAAGATTTCCTTCATGCATCTTTCGGCAATATCGGCAGTATAATAGGGGTTGGGAGCGATGGTTCCCATACCGCCTGTGTTGAGGCCTTCGTCGTTATCCTTTGCTCTCTTGTGGTCCATTGATGAAATCATCGGAACAACGGTTTTGCCGTCTGTGAAAGAAAGAACGGAAACTTCGGGGCCTTCAAGGAATTCTTCAACAACAATCTGATTGCCGCTTTCGCCGAACTGCTTATCCTGCATAATGGATTTAACCGCATCGGCTGCTTCTTCACGGGTCATCGCAATGATAACACCCTTGCCCAGAGCAAGACCGTCTGCCTTGATAACTGTGGGGATGGGGGCTGTTTCGAGATATGCGAGAGCCTTGTCGGCATCGTCAAACACTTCGTAAGCAGCGGTGGGGATGTTATATTTTTTCATAAGGTTTTTCGAGAAAACCTTACTGCCTTCGATAATAGCCGCTTTCTTTTCCGGGCCGAAGCAGGGAATTCCGAGCTTTGAAAGCTCATCAACTGCGCCGAGAACAAGGGGGTCATCGGGTGCAACAACGGCAAATCCGATATCGTTATTCTTTGCGAAATCAACGATTGCAG
>JAZLBI010000125.1:0-17250 GCA_045613625.1 Acutalibacteraceae bacterium
AGTTCATCTAAAAGTGCATAGTTTTCTGCATCCTTGAAGTCCTCAAATCTGCCCATATTATGAGTGCGGTCAGATTTGGTTATAAGATAAACCTCGGATGCATCTGAGATCTTTATCGCAACATTCTCATCTTTCGCAACGTTTTCGGTGTCGTTTGTTTCGTCAAGAACAACTCTCTCTTTTTTGCCGTCAACAACAATAACTTTTGTAAGACCGCAGTAGCCGCCATCTTTGAGTTCGCTGTTTTCATAAGAGGGATAATGGGCTATCTGTGCAATATAGTTGCAGTTTTCATCAACGAGCTTTTTATACTGCATATTTACTTCGTCGCCGCGTCCGAAGCCTCTCATTGAATAGCAATCATCAATTGAAAGTGTCATGTTGATTTTTGCGCCAAGGCTTGATTTTGAAATTCTGGTGATTGTAACATTGTCTTCTCTCGATGTGAAGGTAAGTCTTTCCCACTTGCCGAGAATATCAGTGTATTTTACACCGACTTCGGCCGTTTCATAGTCGGTCCAGCGGATATAGTCGGAGTAAAGTTGTTTCGTTGAATCAAGTCTTAAAACATGAGCAGGGTGGAATGCATAGGAGAAAGTTCTGTTTCTGCCGTTTACATCCCAGGTGTCATCGTAATTGATAACAGCCTGTCTTGCGTCGTGAAGTTCACCCGTTACCTCATCGGGGGTGTATCTCGGGTCGTTTGAAGGCATAAGAAAATTGATGTTCTGATAAATATGAGTGTCGCTGTAAGGCGAGCCTGAGCATACAACGCCGTTTTCACCGTTTCCGCTTACCATACCGTCAAACCAGCTGATGCTGTCCTCAAAGTTTTGGGCATATCTTACAAGCTCCGTGTATTCGGTTGAAAAACATTTTGTGTGGTCATTTTTTATCATTTCAACATCACCTGCTTTAATATAATTAAATATTCCGGGAAAAAAGTTGCCGCCTGTTATAAGACAAATCAGAATGGTAATAACCGTTTTGATTTTCAATATGAAACTCATATTTTTACACCACCTTTTATTTTCTTTGCTTATATAATAACATATACAGGCAGAAATAACACGACATAATTATTTACAATATGTCGTGTTTGCGGTATAATGCAATGGGTGATAATTATGATTACGTTCAGATGGAATGATTTCGGTTTCACATTGATTCAATTGGATAAAGGTGTTTTCGAAAATGATATGGCAGGTCACAGCCATTCCAAAAACAGCTATGAGCTTCATTGCGTGGTTGACGGAGAGGGAACGCTTACAACAGACAGCAAGGTGTATTCCCTTTCGAAAGGCGATTTTTTTGTGACGGGCCCCAATGTTTATCATCAGCAATCTACCAATCCTGAAAAGCCTTTAACGGAAATATTTATTTATCTTCAGGCATCGGAAAAGAAAACAAAAGATGCTCTGGTTTCATCTTTTTTATCAACTCATTTTTATTTTTCGAAGGATGAAGAATTGCAGAAATTGTTTGAAGAAATCCTCAAAGAAAATAATAACAAGCTTTTAGGCTACACAAGCGCAGTCGGCTCATTGCTGCAACTTTTGCTTCTTAAAATCACAAGGCTGTATATGCCGGATTTTGTTTCGTTAACCGATAACA
Organism: Acutalibacteraceae bacterium; assembly: GCA_045613625.1. Taxonomy (GTDB): domain Bacteria; phylum Bacillota; class Clostridia; order Oscillospirales; family Acutalibacteraceae; genus CAG-177. The sequence continues at coordinate 1,615 of JAZLBI010000125.1, forward strand.
AAGATAATCTCAACGACCGGCGGTTTATAACCATTGAGCACGCATTTATAAACGACAGCGGTTCACTGACACTTTCGGAGCTTTCTGATTTAATCGGCGTTTGCGAAAGACAGACTCAAAGGCTTCTGCGCAAGTATTACGGAAAGTCTTTCAGGGAGAAAAAAGCAGAGTCATTAAAAACACAGAAACAAAATTAAAAGGATTTGGCGCGTAGGCGGGACTGTTGCTTTGTGCCGCTCGTCATTCAAGTTCTGCCAAAAAAGAAAAAATACAAGCCACCCTGATGGATGGCTTGTATTTTTTGGTTGCGGAGACAGGACTTGAACCTGCGGCCTCCGGGTTATGAGCCCGACGAGCTACCAACTGCTCTACTCCGCGATATCTGTTTTTTAAGTGCTTTATTATTATACACGCTTTTTGGGAAATGTCAATAGTTTTTATGAAAAAAATCAAAAAAATTATATTTTTTGCTCTGCACTTTCTGTTTATAATGTTATATTAAATTTATAAGGCAATATGCACAGTTTTTTGTGATAACCTTATGCTTTTATGCCGATTGACATTAAATCTTTTCTTATGGTATTATAGATTTATATACGGAAAGAGAAAAAAAGGAGAGATGAAAAATGCCCTCTGAAGAAACAACTGCATCAAAGCAGAAAACCGTTGAACAAAATGCCAAAAGATATGTGCGTCCGCGAGAAATAGCGGCATATGCGCTGACATCATACGGACTTAACAACCTTACCTCGTTCATCGGCGCAACAAAGCAATACTTTATGATGAGTTTTATGGGGCTTACGGGCAAACAGTACGGTTTGCTCGGCACGGTTTCAACCATCTGGGATGCGCTTGATGACCCTCTTTCGGGTATTGTTATTGACAGATTCAGAACAAGATGGGGCAGACTGCGCCCGTTTCTGATTTTGTCGATGCCTTTCTGGGCGATAGCATCAATACTTTTTTATGTTGTGCCGAATTCGTTTACATCCAATCAGATTTTCTGGTATGCGCTTATATCAACTATTGTTTACGGAGTCGGATTTTCTTATCTCAGCGGTTGGGAATTGCTGCTGTATAATATGACGCCGAACACAAGTGAAAGAGGAACATTGATTGCGGCGCAAAAATTTATGAATCTTTTCACTTGGCTTCCTTCGCTTGTGCCGGTTTTTGTTGATTTTGTGCCGGGTGTAACCAAAAATGCGGTTACTCAGCCTGAAGTTTATAAAGGCTTTTCGATTTTCTTTGTTTTGATTGCTGCGGCAGCTGCGGTTTACGGATTCTTTGTTATGAAAGAGCGTGTGTCCATAGCATCAAAAGACGAAATAAAGCAAGTTGGATTTTTCAGGTCTGCCAAATCCATTCTTACCTGCCGACCTCTTTGGGCGCTCCTTCTTTCAGGCTTTTTCGGCGGAATCAAGGGTGTTGGCGGTGCATCCGAAGATTTCTTCTGGCTTAACTGTACGGGCAAACTCTCAAACCGTTTGCTTTGCAGCCTTTTTACCGGCATACCCAACTATGTTATTACCCCTGTTGCACCGTCGATTATCAACAAATTCGGCTTAAGAACAACCGCTGTGTCTGCGGGTGTTTTCAGCGGCATTGCATATACGGTTCTTTATTTTATCGGTTATAAACCAACTGGTAATTATTGGATCGACTTTGCTATTGTCACAATCGGTCTCACCGTATGCGGTCTTCCCAACCATATCATGGGCGTTTGCGATCCGCTTCTTAAAGGCGATATGTATGATTATCTTGAGTGGAAAAACGGCATCCGCAACGAAGGCATCGTTAATGCTGTTATGAGCTATGTCAACAAGCTTTCATCGAGCGTTCATGCGCTTCTTTCGGGCGTTGTTTTCGATTGGATAAAATTCACTCCTCAGAAGGATGTTTTCGGTAACATCGTGCCTCACACCAATCCCAAGGTGCTTAAAGGCATATGGGGAATATTCTGCCTTGCTCCCGCTGTTGCGAGATACGGCTACGGAATAGCGCTTCTTTTGTTTAACATTCACGGCAAAACAAAAGAAAGAATGCTGATTGACCTTGCTCATCACAGAAACGCAAGAGCTGAGATTAAAAAGCAGGAACTTGAAGAAATTGATAATGCGGAGAATTGAAATGATTAATTTTAATGAGTTCAGAATATTTTCAAATACAACTGCCGAGAAAAAAGCATCAAAGCTTTTTTCGCAAGAAATAAATGCAAGAACAGGAGTGTTTCCTGTTGAAGTTTCAAGAAAATCCGATGCGAATTTTGTTTTTGAAGAAAAAAACGGACTTTCAAGAGACAGCTATGAAATCGCTTGTTCCGCTGATGAAGTTACGGTTTATGCAAGCGGAATAAGAGGCTTTATTTACGGCTACGGAATGTTTCTTCGTAAAATTGTGCCCGTGTGCGGTGTGCCGATGTTGATTGAGGATATTTCGGGAATATATTGCCCCGATAAATCAATCAGAGGTCATCAGATAGGCTACAGAACAACTCCGAACACATATGATGCGTGGAGTTATGAGGATTACCGCCGTTATTATCTTGATATGATGTATTTCGGCTCAAATATTGTTGAACATATTCCGTATGAGAGAGGCGTATCAAAGAAAAACCGCCTTATGAGATATGACGAGGAAGAATTTCTTGTCAAGGCATCTGAAATGGCGGATGAATATGATCTTGATGTTTCTCTCTGGCATCCGAATAATGACGGAGAAACCGTTGAGTTTGCCGCCGAGAGAAGGGGCAGGCTTTATGAAACCGTGCCCAGACTTGATGTTGTTTTCCCGCCGGGGGGAGATCCGGGCGAATTCGGCGCGGATGAGTTTGTTCTCAGATGCAAAGAAATATCGAAAACGCTCAAAAAGGTTCATCCCGATGCTCAGATGTGGCCTTCAGCTCAGCAACCGCATTCACAGCCTGGTTGGGGTGAAGTGTTTATATCTGAAATGGAAAAGCTGCCTGAAGAGATTGACGGTGTTATAACCGGCCCGAATCACGCGTTCGACCTTGAAACTCTTCGCCGCAGACTGCCCTCAAAATATCCTATCAGGCTTTATCCTGATATAACCCATAATGTAAGATGTGAATATCCCGTTCATTTTGACAGAGATGATTGGCATTTTGCGCTCACAACAGGTCTCAGCCGAGAATGCACAAATCCCAGACCTCGCGAATACCGCCATATCCACAGGCTGACCAGACGATATATTGTTGGTTCTGTAAGCTATTCCGAGGGAATAACGGATGATGTTAACAAGATGGTATGGGCGGATATGGATTTCTTCCCCGATTGCGATCTGAGAACAACTTTGCTTGATTATTCAAGGCTGTTTTTCTACGGTGCGGATGCAGAAGAGATTGCAGACGGCATACTTGCGCTGGAGCTTAACTGGCAGTGCGACCCTGCAGAAAATCCGACAATAGACAGAACTCTCGAAACTTTTGAGATGCTTAATTCAAAATATCCGTTCCTTGCGGAAAACTGGCGATTTGTTCAGCTTCATATGCGTGCGAAATGCGATTGGGTTATTCGCCACAGAAGGCTTTTTGAATTGAATCTGATCAGGCTTGCCGAAAAGGAAATCAAAAACGGAAACCTTGAAAACGCAAGAGAAATTCTTGATGCGGATTTTGATGAAAAGTATAACAAAGAGAGAGCGGATATAACCGAGATGTGCCGAAAACTCTTTGAACAAATCGGTCTGCAGACGGATATTGAAAATTACTGCGCCGATAACTGGGAGAGAGGTGCGATTCTCGAAACACTTGATCTTTCCGTAACGGATAGAAAATGGCTTCTGAAAAAGCTTGAAAAATCAGATGATGCAGAGTTTATGCAGAGAATAATAAACCGCAACAAGGTGAGAAGCGATGAATATTATTTCTCTGTTGCTCTCAACGGTCTTGATGAATGCGGAGTTTCCCAAAGCGGCGAAATATATATGAATTTTCAGGGTGACAGACCGAATGTCAACACGGGGAAAATGCCTGTTTGCATGTTCAAGGTTTATGATAATCTGACCTTTAAATGCAAGGTTGGCGGCCTTGATTTTGACGGTGACTATAAACTGAAAATAACTTATATGAGCAAAAAAGACGAGAATTCAACCGCTCACAGAATAACCGCAAACGGTGCTGTTATCTATGAAGGCCCCCAGTTCGGCGGAGAAAAGGATGAAGAGTTTGACCGCGCAATGCTTTGCGACGGCTATGAAAGCGCAAGTTATGTGATTCCCAAAGAGGTTATTCATAACGGATGCGTCGATCTTGAATTCAGCGAACCCGAAATGGGAGTTATGTTCAGCGAATTCAGAATTATACACGATTGAGAAGCTTATGAAATTGAATTTTAATATCAGCAACACCTTGCCTGAAGATGCGAAAAACATAAGAAATACGGTTTTTGTTCAAGAACAGGGTTTTGAAAACGAATATGATTCAACAGACGGTACAGCGACTCATATTGTTGCGTATTGCAACGAAACGGCCGTTGGCGTTTGCAGAGTGTTCAGTGATGATGAAACCGAAGGTGTTTATTTGCTCGGCAGACTTGCTGTTCTCAAGGTGCACAGAGGCAAAGGCATAGGCGCGGCAATCGTTGCAGAGGCAGAGAAATATGTGAAGCAAAACGGCGGGGCTGTGTTGAAACTGCATTCTCAGACCGGCGCAACGGCTTTTTATGAAAAGCTCGGGTATGAGCAGTTCGGCTCTGTAGAGTACGAAGAAAATTGCCCGCACATATGGATGAAAAAGAATATATAAAAAGAGGCTTGCATAGGTTTTTACCTATGCAAGCCATTTTGTTTTATTTATGATTCTTTATGTAATGCTTATAGAATTTCACGCAGTGCGCAACTTCGGTTACGCCGATGCTTTCGTTAGCAGCGTGCATTGCGGCAAGCTGCTCGTTGCTCATTTTGATGGGGCAGAAACGAAGGCAGTTATCTGCAACATCTTCATAGTGTCTGCAGTCTGTGCCGCCTGTCATAAGGTAGGGGATAACAGCTGCTTCGGGGTAGCATTCATTAAGGCATTTCCTGAGATAGCCGAATTCTTCGCCGTTCCAGTCAACGCAGCTTGATGCGTTTCTTGCGTGGATTATTTCGAATTCAAGATCATATTTATCGGCATATTTTTTGAGCACTGCAAGTGACTCATCAACGTTCTGATGGGGTGATGTGCGAAGGTTGCAAACAACATATGCTTCAGAAGGAATAACATTGGGTGTCTGTGAACCTTCGGCCATTGTGCAGCAGAAGGTGGTTTTTACAAAAGCATTGCACATAGGTGATACCATAGGCAAAACCTTCGTGAGAAGGCCCTTGAAAAGCCACATGTTGCCGAGCACCATTCTGAGAGGGAAGCCGAGGTAGGGCGATGCCTGATCAAGCATTGCGAAAACGGGGCCTGATATTTCGGCTTTGAAGGGTTTGTCTTTTTCGATATCTGCAACAAACTTTGAAAGTCTTGCAAGCGGAGTGTTGCTCTTGGGTGTTGATGAGTGGCCGCCCTTTCCTTTTGCGATTACTTTAAGGTCGATGTAGCCTTTTTCAAGAACACCGATTGCTGCGCACCAACCTTCCATTGTGGGAAGCTGATCTTTGAGAATTGCGCCGCCTTCATCCATTGCAACATCAAGATGAACGCCTTTTGATTTGAGATAATTCACGAGCTTTGGAGCACCGTCGCCCGAGATTTCTTCGTCGACCGCCGTTGCAAGATAAACATCGCAAGGGGGTTCGAATCCTTCTGCAAGAAGCTCTTCAATAGCCTGAAATTCCGAGAAAACGGTTGATTTGCAGTCCATCGAACCTCTGCCGTGAATGTTTCCGCCCGAAATTTCGCCTGAGAAGGGGTCTTTTTCCCAGTTGGGCTCATCTGCGGTAACAACATCCTGATGACCCATAAGAAGAAGACCGTTTCTTTCAGGGTTTTTGCCGGGCCAACGGAGAATGAGATTGCCTTCGATTTCGGTGCACTCAAGCTTTGAGAAAACAAGAGGGAAGTTCTTTTTCATAACCTCGTGAAGCTTGTAAAATTCGCTCAGATCAGTGTTGCCTCTGAGTGAGATTGTGGGCACCTGAATCATTGCGGAAAGCTTCTGAGCATAATTCTCAGCCTCTTCTTTGGTGGGGTTGATTGCGGGTTCGTTCTTGTTGGGCTTTGCTTTGATTTTAACCGCTCTGATTGCGGCAACGGCAATCAGAAGAACGATAACAGCAAGAACTGCAAGCAAAACGATAACTGCGGGATTCATTTGAATCATATCCTTTCTTTTTTATCTGTTTTTTCTTTCGAGATATTCTCGGTAAAGCTTTTCTTTATATTCATCGGTGTATTCGTATGACCAAAGCTGATATATTCCGTTGAAATCTTCGAAAGTTTCGTCGGGATATATTTTAGTCTGACCGAATTTATAAGGCAAGGGTATTTCGACCGTGCCGTTTGATGCGATGTGATATTCTTTTGCAAGCTCAATTGCAACTCTGTCAGGCTCCTGCCTCGGAAGTTCTTCTTCAAGTTTGATAACGGTTATTGCAAAAAGTGCGCATTCCGCATCGGCAAGTCTGTAGAAATCGCTTGATGTGCCCGTGTGACCGTGGTGTGAAACCTGAACAACATCACATTTGAGATAATCTCCCCAACGGGGCACGATAACCTTGTCACTCTCTATTGAAGAATCGCCGGGAAAAAGAACTTTGCTTCCTTCGGCGTGCATCATCAGTGATACAGAAGAATCGTTGTAATCTTTGTTCGATTTGGGATGAATGTCTTCGTGGGTGCAAAGAACAACAAATTCGAGCTCTCTTATATAAAAATGCTGGCCTGAGTGAAGGTTTATAATTTTTATATCGGGATTTTCAGAAAGCGATTTATCAAATCTTGCCGTAATTGCGTGATTTGCTTCGCCCCAATGATGACCGTCCCTGTGGTCTGAGGGTGGGAAATTATAATAAACGGCTTCGATTTCAATTTCATCTTTGTGATAATCGATTATGTCGTTGAGCTTTGAAACGTGGTCATCGTGACCGTGCGAAAGGAACCAGCCCGCAACAACAGGCTTTCTTCCACCGTTCATTTTTCTGAGAAACTCAATGATTCTTATGTCGTCGTTTACAGAATACATATGAGCGCTGTCAATAACAAAGAAGCTTCCGTCACGGCAACGCACTATATAACACATTCCGCAGTCTATCAGGCTGTGGTCAACCTCAAACTGCCAGAGAGTAACAGGAAAATTCCCTTTTCTGCAATCGGGATTTTTTTGAAAAAGATTTGTGTTCGGGTCTGCAATAATGCGAAGCACATTTTCGCTTTCGCAGTAATAGATATGAATAAGCTTTTGTGAAATATATGTTTTGAAAATATTGTTTTTGAGTTCGAAACAGTCATAAAGCCTGCATCCCGCATTCTCGGCAAGTTTGCATTGAAGTTCAAAATCCGCTTTTGTGCAATCTTTGAAGAGAAGCATTTCGCAGCCCTTGCCGCAGTCGTATTTATCGAACATCGGCTGTTTTACAAGCTCAATTCCGTGAAAGAATTCTGCCATGGTAACCGTCCTTCCGTGTTATTTATCCGTAAGATTCTTGATCCATTTTTTGCTTATGAATCTTTGCATACTCATTGCGATTTTCGGTATATCTTCGCATAAGTACATTGCAAGAATAAGATAAACAAAGTCAACCTTTGCTATAAGTCCGAGATACGCAACCACGGGCACTCCTATAAAATAAAGCGAAACAAGGTCATAAACTATTCCGATTTTTGTGTCGCCGCCCGCTCGGAATGTGCCGACTATGAGGGTGTACGGAATATTTCTGAACGGCAGCCATAAACAATAAACAAGAATAAGGCTTGATGCAATGTTGAATGCGCCCTGAGTTTCAATGTTAAGCAAAGAAAGGAGCGGGTTTCTTGCGCATATAAGAACAAGACCTGTGATGAGTCCGATAACAGGAGTCATAACAACAAACTTTTTTGCAAGTTTGTATGCGCCTTTTTCGTTTCCCTCACCGATAGTTTTGCCTGTCATAATTGAGCAAGCATGGCAGATACCGACAAAGAAAACAAAAGCAATCTGTTCAACCGAGCTGAAAATAGTGTATCCCGCATAGCTTTCGCTGCCTTGCCTTGCAAAAACCATTGCGTAAATGTTTGTGCCTGTTGCCCACGCAACCTCGTTGAGCACAACGGGAAGGCATACCACCGCAAAACGTCGGAAGAACGATTTTGTGAGTGAGAAAAATTCTTTTATTTTTGCGTTGTAGATGTCTTTTGAAGTGCGTAATACTATAAAAAGAAGAACCGATTGAAGAATGGTTGAGGTCAGTGTTGCAACAGCAGCGCCTTTTATTCCCATAGCAGGCAATCCGAGTTTGCCGTTGATGAGAATATAGTTGAGCGAGGTGTTGACGGCAACCGCCGCAATCGATGTGAAAAGGGGAGGGTTAACTCTTTCGGTTGCTCTGAGTGCAGTGCAGGTTATCTGGTTGAATGCGCTGAAAATTCCCATAAACGCAACGATACGCATATATTGTGAAGCGGTGTCGATAACAGGCTGTTCGTTTGTGAAAACCCGTGCCAGTTGCGCGGGGAAAAAGAACATTGCAGCAGTGAACAAAACCGCAACAAGCGCGCCGAATATAAGCGCAATGCCGTATGATTTGCGGATGTTGTCTTTTTCTTTTGCGCCCCAGAATTGTGAAATCATTGCTGCAGAGCCCGAAGAAATTCCGAAATAAAAAAGATTCATCAGAAATATCCATCTTGATGAAACGCCTGTTGCTGAAACAACAACATTGCCGAGCCCCGTTACCATTGCGGTGTCAATAAGTTGAGCGCAAGAAACAAGAAGCTGCTGCATTGCTATCGGAAGCGCAAGCCTGAGCATATTTTTGAAAAAGTTTTTCTGATAACTCATAAATTGAAATCCTATCATATTTTCATAACGATTAATAGTATATTTGCAAACACATCAAAAGTCAACTGAAAACAGTATATTAATATAAGATTAATATTAATTTATAGTATTGATTTTTGATGTTTTATGAGGTATAATTCAATATTGAGCGAAAGCCAAAATAATACAAGAAGGTGCATTATATGTCACAGTTCAATGAATTTTCAGGTGTTTATTCTCTTATCCTTACTCCCTTTAATTGGGACAGAACCATTGATTACAAAGTATACGAAGAATATGTTGCATGGCAGGCAGCGTTCAAGCCTCAGCATCTTTTTGCAATCTGCGGTTCATCAGAAATGACTATGCTTACTCCCGAAGAAAGACTCAAGTGTGCGGGTCTTGCAGTCAAGAATTCAAACGGTGTTCCCGTTTTTGTAACAGCAAACCTTCAGGAAGGCTTCAATGATCAGATTGAAGAAATGAAAGCGCTCGAACAGCAGGGTGTAAACGGTCTTGTTTTCGTAACAAAGGGTATGTGCAATAAGCCCGACGAAATGTATGAATATATGACCTCACTCGCTTCTCATACAGAGCTTCCCATTATCCTTTATGAATTCCCCGGCCTTCAGCCTCATCTTATGGACAGCGTAACATACGGCAAGCTTGTTGAAACAGGCAAATTCAAGGGAATCAAGGATACAACCAGCAAGATGCCCGGAATTGAAGCAAAAATTGCTGTTCAGGGCGATTCAAATGTGCTTCAGGCAAATATTCCCTTCCTTTATGATGCATATCTCAAGGGAGCAAGAGGCGTTTGCGCAACACCCACATCGTGCGGTGCAGGCCTTTTTGTAAAAATGTGGGATGAATTCACCAAGGGTGACCTTGAAGCTGCCAAAAAGACACATGAGCATATAATTGCTCTTGATAACTGCATCGATTCAGGCTTTATGGCAAGCGCAAAGTATCTTGTAGGTCTTCAGGGAATTGATATGAAGTGGTTCACAAGATGCGGTCACGACCTCAGCCCCTCAAGAAAAAGATCAATCGAAGTATGGTATGATTGGGCAAAGGCTGAAGGTATTCTTTAATTAATTTACAGTTGTATACATACGGGGGACAGTATGAAAAAATTAAGAGCCAATGTGTGCGCCGTGACGCATGCTGGCAGAATAAGAAAAGAAAACGAAGATAACTATAATCTTAACGGCAGGCTCACTTCAACAGGCGACCTCAAAAAAGGGTCGGCGTTTGTGCAGAGCATGAACGAGCCGTTCCATCTTGCTGTTTGCGACGGTATGGGCGGCGAAAGCTACGGCGAAATCGCATCGGGTATTGCAGTTGAAACAATAGCAGCTCACGCTTCAAATGTTTATGAAAGCGGCGAAGATTTCAGTTTTGCCATTTCAAACTGCCTTGATGACGCGAACAGCCGCATCTGCGCCGAAATCAGCGCCAAGGGCAAAAGAATGGGAACAACTCTCGCATCTGTCTATGCCGTAAAAGGTAAGGTGTATTGCGTTAATATCGGCGATACAAGAGTTTATCACTATTCAAAGGGTATTCTTGAGCAGATAAGCTTCGATCATACCCACGCTCAGACGATAGTTGACGCGGGAGAGGTGTCTCAGGATAACATCAACAGAATTCCTGATGCAAAAAGACTTACCCGCCATCTCGGTGTTTTCCCCGAAGAAGGCAATCTTTCGCCCAATATCAGCGTGATTGACGATGTTGATGACGGTGATTTCATTCTTCTTTGCAGCGACGGTCTTACCGATATGCTTGATGATGGCGAAATAACAGCTATTCTTTCAACGGGCGAAAATGCACAGACTGTTGCAAGCAAGCTTATCAGAAGAGCTCTCGAAAAGGGCGGCAAGGATAACGTAACCGTTATGGCAGCTCAGATGAGCGTTGAAGAAACTGCGATTTTTGCTCCCATTGCGGCTGCAATGGTAGGTGACAGAGATGCGGATTACGAAGAGGAATACCGCAACAGTTACGGTGCAAATAATCAGCAGACACCTTTTGAAGAACCCCCTGCAGTGTCGCCCTATGCAAATGCCAATGCAAGAGCGGCAAGCAAATCAAACAAATCAAAAATATTTATGATAATAGGTATTGTTGTTGCCGCCATAGCCGTTATTGTTGCTGCGGCATTTGCAATCAAATTTGCTGTTGAAAAAATAAACGGCAACAAAGAGGACACAACCACCACAACAACCGCATTCTATCAGGCGGAAACATATCCTCAGTTTATTGCTCCCACAACAGAAATTCCCACGTGGTCGCTTGAATCAACAAGCGAAAGCACAACAGAGGAATCAACAACAAGACCCACAACCACGAGAAGACCTACAACAACAAGAAAGCCAACAACTACAAAAAGGCCTTCAACAACAACCAAGGTTGAAACAACAACTCAGCCGGCAGAAACAACAACCGTTGTTTCTGAAACAACCACAACAGCGGCTGAAACAACAACAGTTCCCGCTGAGACAACAACCACCCAGGCAGAAACAACAACAACTCCTGAAGAAACAACCGCTTCAGGCAGTGAAGAAACAACAACTCAGGCTGTAACCTGAAAACAAACTCAATGAAAAACCCGGAGCAACAAGCTCCGGGTTATCTTTTTATTTGATTTTAGAGAGCGACCAGGTTGCTATGTCTTCATAAACTTTCAGCCGTTCAACCTCGTTGAGAATTTCGTGGCGCATTCCGGGGTAGAGCTTAAGGGTAACATCTTTTTTGCCTGAATCAACAAGTCCGTTATAGATTTCTTTGATTCCTTTGCCGTATGTGCCGACAGGGTCTGCTTCACCCGATGTAACGAGAATGGGAAGCTCGTTGGTAACTCCTTTATACCAATCCTTGCCTGATACAGTGTGCAGGATTGTGAAAAGGTCTCTGTATCCCGTTGCGGTGAAAAGAAAACCGCAATATTTATCAGCTATGTATTTGTCAACAATTTCAGTGTCGGTTGTCAGCCAATCGAAATCTGTTTTTTGATTTTTTATTTTGGCATTATATGAACCGAAAGCAAGCTTATTTATAAATGCACTTCTGTATTTGCTGCCCTTTGCGTTTGCAATTGCATCCGCAAGCTTTATTGCAATGGGCGCTGCGGGATTCTTGCCGCTTGAACCGCAGAAAATTGCACCTTTGATTCTTTCATCCGTGCCGTAACGGCGGATATATTCTCTTGCAATGAACGAGCCCATACTGTGACCGAAGAAAATAATCGGAACATCGGGGATGTCGCTTTTGATGGTTTCTGTCAGCGTTCTTTCATCTTCAACCAAGGCATCCCAGCCTATGTTATCGCCGAAGTAGCCGAGATCATCGTCGCTGTTAACCGATTTGCCGTGGCCTGCGTGGTCGTCAACGAGCACGGCGAAGCCTTTTTTGCAGAGATATGCGGCAAATTCTTCGTATCTTTCGCCGTGCTCTGCCATACCGTGAACAACCTGAAAAACAGCTTTCACTCCGTCAGACGGCATCCAGCATCTTGCATAAATATCTGCAACGCCCGATTTTGAAGGTACGGAATATTCTTTTCTGATGATATCCATTTTAACAGCTCCTTATTTTATTTTGAAATGTTTTGATATCCGTTTGCGCAGAGTGTAGCCGAGAGCGCAAGCGGCTGAAATTTTTATTATATCACCTATGATAAAAGGTGCGGTGCATATTGTCAGCGCGGCGGCAAGATTGCTTTCTGTCTGAAGCATATACCACGCCGTGCCGATTGAGTAACATACCAATGTGCCGAGAATCATACTTAACGGATAAACCCATTTTTTTGATTCGTATTTTTGGGTTAACAATCCGATTATGATTGCACACGGAATATATCCGATTATGTATCCGCCGGTTATGCCGCTGATTATGTGGAATCCGCCTCGGAATGCGGAAAAAACGGGCAAGCCGAATCCTCCGAGCAGAATATATATGATAATGGCAGACACAGAAAACTTTGGTTTTACTGTTGCGGAAATCAGGTATACCGCGAATGTTGCAAGCGAAATCGGAACGGCACCTGCGGGGATTGATATAGGGGACAGCAGACAGATTATTGCTGCCAGAATGCCGGTGACGGCAGCTTTTTGAGCTTTCATTTGTTACCTCTGTGTTCTGAAATCTGTAAAGCTGATTAACTTTACGGATTGACAAACTCGTAAGTTGATTTTATGTTTTTCTTAATGATATCAACGATTTCAACATCTGAATTTCGATAGCAAGCGAATATTGCGCCAATTTCAGGTGTGAAGCTGAGCAACTTTACATTGTCGAAGCCGCTTTCTGAAAGATGTTCGCAGAATTCTTTTCTGAAAATGGTGTTGTTTTGGAAAACTCCACCCCAAAGACCAACGGAAATATCCTTTTTCTTTTCTTTGAGAAGGCTTAGTGCGGTTTCTGAAAGCAGTTTTGCTTCGGCTTTCATTATTTCTATCGACACTGAATCTCCGCTTTCTGCACAAAGCATAACCTCTTTTGCGAATGCGGCGATTTTTTTTCTGCTCACGGTTTTTTCGTAGAATAAATCTATTAAATCATATATATTATTAACTGTGAAATATTCAAGGCATTTTGCGGTAAGCGATGTTTCGGGTGCGCAGTTTTCTGCGGCTCTGATTGCGGCTTTGATTGCGCTTATTCCTATGGCATATCCGCTTCCTTCGTCGCCGAGTATGTAGCCGAAGCCGCCTGCATGGGTTATGCTTCCGTCGCTGCTTCTGCAGATTGCCATTGAACCTGTTCCGCTTATGACAACAGCGCATTCGCCATCGGTTTCCATCGCTTCGAGTGCAACAAACAAATCGGAATCCATTATAATTTTGTTGCTTTCGATTATTCCGCTGCAAAAGTTTTCTGTTTCTTCGTCTGACGCTCTTTCTGCGAGAGCAGACATACCGATAACCGTGCAGTCAAATTCTTTTTGAGATAAGGCGGCGATTATATCTTTAAGTGAGTTTCTTGCATTTTCAAGACCTACGGAATAATAGTTTATGCTTTCTCCGCAGGCTTTGCAGATAAATTCACCGTTTTGGTTGAAAACCACGGCGGTTGTTTTGCTTCCGCCGCCGTCTATGCCGAGATAGTATCTTTCTTTTTTCATAATATACCTCCGGATAAGCATCGATAATGAGTTAACAATCAGTACATTTATTTTTCTTACCTTGTCAACATATGGATGATATTATATAAATGATGAATGTTACGAAATGAATATATATTTTCAGGAAAGGATTTTTGCTATGAGTGAAAATAATAAAACCCCGTGTGTTATGGTGTGTGTAACTCCTCAGCAGTCGTGCCAAAGGCTGATTGAAGCGGGAGCGAGGATTGCAAGAGAAGAAAAGTTGCCGCTTTCGGTTATAAGTGTGTTCAGAGAAAGCAACGGGCTTAACGCCAATGAAGGCGGAGCGCTCGAAGAGCTTTTTCAGTGCACGAAAAAATTCAATGCCAATATGGATGTTTTCTTTAATAACAGCCCCGCATTGGTTGTTGCAGTTGCCGCAAAGAAGAACCGTGCCGCAACGCTTGTGACGGGTTTCCCTGCAGAGGGCAGCAGCGGGTTTATTGCGAGAATTCATGAAATTCTGCCGGAATTGCCGATAACAATGGTTGATGAGAAATCCTGCGAATATAAAATAATTCCCGTTGAAAATGTTAAACAAACAGAAAACAGAAATAAAAGCTCAGTTCATTGAAATTCCGCTGCTGAAAAGGCGGTTAACAGCAGTTCTGAGTGAAGCATAATCCTCGCCCGCAAGGGCGGGGTTTTTTTGAAGCAATTCTGAAGCGGCGGCGTGGGTTTCTCTGATTGCTTCGCCGTCGGTCATCATATCTGCTATTTTAAGCTCGGGAAGTCCGTGCTGGCGTGAACCGAAGAAATCGCCGGGGCCTCTCATTTTTAAATCTTCATCGGCAATCTTAAAACCGTCTGTTGTTGAAGCAAGAACTTTCAGTCTTTGATATGTTGCGTCAGTGCCCGCATCGGAAATCATAATGCAGGTTGATTTTTCAGTTCCTCTGCCGATTCTTCCTCTGAGCTGATGAAGCTGAGAAAGACCGAATCTTTCTGCGTTTTCAATAACCATTATAACCGCATTCGGAACATCTATGCCAACTTCGATAACCGTTGTTGAAACAAGAAGCTGTGTTTCGCCCGAGGAAAATGAATCCATAACAGCTTTTTTCTCGGCGGGCTTCATTTTTCCGTGAAGAAGACCAAGCCTGAAGCCTTTGAAAAAGCCTTCAGAAAGATTTTTGTATAATTCTGTTGCGGCCGTAAGTTCTGAATCATCATTTTCGGCAACGAGAGAACAAACGATATATCCCTGCCTGCCTTCGCAAAGATGTTTTTTGACGTAGCCGTAGGCACGCTCTCTCACTTCACCGTTAACAAGGAAAGTGTCGATTTTTTGCCTTCCCTTGGGCATTTCATCAAGTATGCTCAGGTCAAGGTCACCGTAAATAATCAACGCAAGGGTGCGTGGGATAGGCGTTGCAGACATAACAAGGGTATGGGGATTTGTTCCCTTTGAACTGAGCGAACCTCTTTGATTAACGCCGAAACGGTGCTGTTCATCGGTAACGGCAAGAGCGAGATTGCTGAATTCAACGTCTTTTTGTATTATTGCGTGAGTGCCCGTCACAAGGTCAATTTTGCCTTGCCTGAGGGCTTCTTTTATTTTTTTCTTCTCTGCCGCAGGTG
>JAZLBI010000126.1:0-8103 GCA_045613625.1 Acutalibacteraceae bacterium
GTATCGTTATAGCTGAGCTTTGAGGTGATGAAGTTTTCCATACCGCAGCCCTTGATAATCTGGGGCAATGCCCACGTAAAGCCGAAGCAGTCGGGAAGCCAGTATGTTTTTGATACCTTACCGAATTCCTTTTTGAAGAACTCCGTGCCGTAGAGCACCTGACGGATAAGTGCTTCGCCCGAAGCGAGGTTTGTGTCAGCCTCAACCCAAACGTTACCGCAGATATCCCACTGATTAGCGGCAACCTTTTCTTTGATTTTTTCAAAAATCTCGGGGTAGTGGTCTTTCATCATCTGATAAAGCACAGCCTGACTCTGACCGAAGGTCATTTCGGGGTAAACATCCATAAGCGAAGTAACATTCATAAATGTTCTTGCGCTCTTGCGTATGCTCTCCTGAATTCTCCAGAGCCACGCAACGTCGATATGGCTGTGGCCCGTGAGCATAACCTTGCTCTGCGCCGACCAATCGATAGCTGAAATTCTTTCAAGATAAAGCTTTCTTGCTCTTTTTATTGACTCTCTTACCTCGGCTTCGCTGAAATCATAGTCAACGATATGCATACTGTCATCAACAGCGGCAAAAACCTTCGCTTTGATATATTCATCCTTTATGAATTCAAGAGCCTCAAAAGCAACATCGATATCAAGATAATAGCCCTCGCATTCAGCGTCGGCAACATAAATCATTGTTTCGCCGAAACGGCATTCCTGATATTTTGCGCCTTCCATCGCTTCATCGCAGAAATACATTGAGTCGACGGTTGCTTCAATTTCAAAATTGAGCACCTCGCCCGCTTTATGAACGCCGAGAGCAACCTCTGTTCTGTCTGGCATACTGTCTCTCGATGCGCAGCCCGAGATGAATTTTCCGTTGCATTTGACAAGGGCTTCACCGCCAACCTGAAACTTTGCGCGAAGCTCAAGACCGTCCATTTCTTCGGGAACGGTTACGCTTGCCTTGAAGAAATGAGCCGAATCATAGCCGGCATACCAGATGTCGCCGCTCTTTATTTCGCCTTTGAAATCTTCCATATCATAGGAATCGCCGAGGAACATTCCTCTGGTATACTCCCATACGCCGATATCTTTTTTGAAAAGAACGGCATATTTTTTAAGCTGTTTGTGCATATCCCTGAGAACTCCGGGTTTTACTGTATGCATAACTGCACCTCTTTTTCTGAAATATTATTTAGTCTCATTTATCGCAAAAAAGCCCCGCGAAGGAGCTTTTTTGATTTGATTATTTTTCTGAAGGAAGACCTTCTTTATCATACATACAAACGGTTTCGAGCATAATTTCAATGCCCGCTTCGATTGCATCTTCACGGAGCATATCAACATCGTCAAGCCTTGTGTGATAGTATCTGGGAGGAGTGGGGTCCATAGCGGCAAAGCCTGTTGCGGGGATTCCTCTCTGAGTGAATGCCGCAGCATCGCAAGCTCCGAGATAAATTGATTCAAACTTAAGGTCATAGCCGCAGTTTTTGCCCGCATTCTTAACAAGATGCTTTGCGCCCCAATGATGTTTAACCGTTCCGCTGAGGTCTCTGTCGTAAACCGCAATTGTTTCAAGATCGCGGAAAGTGTCAAGACCGATAACGCAGGTTTCGATCTCTTTAAGCTCGCTTTCGTGAGCCTTTGCATAGGCTTTTGCGCCTCTGAGGCCCGCTTCTTCGGAGCCTGAGCAGATAACAACAAGCTCTGTGTTTTCAAATCTTGTGTCTGTTTCTTCCATAGCCTTTGCAACCGCCATGCCTACATAGCAGCCTGTGAGGTTATCGTTTGCGCCGGGAACGGATTTAAACGGATTCTGGAAAAGAAGAAAAGCAAGCTGGAAAGGAATGAATATGCAGCCGATAACAAAGCCGAGCATCATAAGCCAATGAGGATCGCCCGCTTCGAGCGCGCCCGCATTGCCCGCGCAGATAACGCCGATTATTGCAATGATAAGGTCTGCAATAAGACCCACAACAGCGGGGATGAGCACAAGCTTCATGCCGACACCGCCGAGCCAATAGTTGAGAGTCCATTCAAACTGGCTGTCTGCATGGCCGACAAGGATAATTCTCTTTTTGATTTCGCCTTCGGGAGCTCTTCTCGCAATAACATTATGGCTGGGAAGAGAAGGGAAAAGAGGGTCGATAAACTGTTTATACATAAGGAATTCAAGAAGCAAGGGAATTATGCCCGCAATAACGATGATGAGGGCGATAATCGGGCTTGCAAATGCATATGTAAATACGCTTGCGATTGCGCAGGCAACGGTGAAGGGAATGAATCCCATAAATGCCTGACGGTGAACCTTGAATTCTTCAATTGTCACATCATCACAGGATTTCTTAAGTTCTTTCGCCATAAGTTCCTGAGCTTTGAGCTCTTCGGGCGAACCCGGCTTTCTGGGGCCGATTTCGTTGCAGATTCGGGTTATTCCCTTGACTGCAAATTTGGAGAGCTTTTTGGGGCTGAAATTGTTGCTGTATTCGAGTGCGGTTTTCATTATGTTTCCTCCGAGTATAAAATATAAAGAGATAATATCATAATATAAACAAAAAATCAATGATTTTGGATTTATTTTTATTAATTTTTACTTGACAAAGCGCAGTTAAAATGATAGATTCTAAAATATGATAAATTCTGAAAAAATCAAAGAAAAGCTCAAAGATTTCATCCCCCTTGCCATCGGTGCAGCGGGGCTTTGTTTGTTTTATCTTCTTGTTGGCTGCCCGACGAGAGTTTTTCTTGGCGTCACCTGCCCCGGCTGCGGAATGAGCAGAGCGCTCGAGGCAATGCTCAGGCTTGATTTTGCCCTTGCGGCAAGCTGCCATCCGCTTGTGTTTTTTTTGCCGATAGCGGGAATCGTTTTTCTTTTTCGCAAAAAAATACCGCCGAAAATTATGTGCGCACTGATTGCCGTTGCGGGAATTGCGTTGACTGCGGTTTATATTTACCGCCTTGTCACAGGCAGTGAGATTGTTTATATCGATTTCACAAGAGGAAAAATTTATGAGTTTTTGCAGGGAATCGGATAAACCGCATAGATTCTTCGCTTCGCTCAGAATGACAAAATTCAACAAATATCCGTCACAAACCAATTACGCATTACGAATTACGCATTACGAATTAAAAAAGGCTTGCTCAGGAAAAATCCTTTGCAAGCCTTTATTATTTTTATAGACTGTATACGCCCGACTGCATAACGGCATATTCAGCATCCCTGACCCTGAAATATTTGAGCACGGGTTCATTGAAAATACAATAATCGCTGACCGTGTAATCCTTGAGGCTGAGGGTGCGGATTTTATATGAATAAGCGTTGCAGATAAACAGCTTATCGTCATAAATTTTAAGGTCTGTGGGGTGGCAGAAAGCTTTTTCTTTGGGACTTCCGATTCTGAATTCAATTCGGTTATGCTTTATTGAATAGTTGATTATCGCATTTGAATCGGGAACAACAAACCATAAATCAGCGCCGTAAACAACGGGTGAACAAGCGGGATTTTCAAGATATTCAACCTTGAAATCAGAGATGATTTCGCCCATTGTTCCGAGAATTCTGAAGCTTCCGTCGGGGTAGCAAACAGCCTTTGTGCTGCCCGAAAGGCTCACAACATCGCACGTTACGAAATCCTTGATTGTTCTTGCAAGGTCTGCTCCGTTATCGCCGAATTTGAGCTTTATGTATGTTCTCACGGGGATTTTTTCGAAAATATCTATCTGCTGATTATAGCTGTAAAATGCAATCGCCTCGCCCGCATCAGGCAAGGTTTCTTTGCAAGCATAAATAAATCCCCTCTCAACGGGGACAATATCAAGCAAATCTGCATTGAAAAGTTTCTGCACTTCAGGTTTCCGCCTTTTCTTTGTTAAATAGTTTTAAAAGCAACCCCGCCGAGCCGTATGCAGCCGATTGTAACCTGCTCGCTAAGCAGGTGGGTGCCGCCCGATGCTTTCACGCTCCCTTCGTCCAATCAGATGCGAAATCTGATCGGGAGGTCTGCAATCCGCCATCGGAGACAAGGCTCCCTTATAGTGTGTGTTGGGTTACATATAGGCTGCAAGCATATCGCACAAGGCAGGGTTTTTATTAATTTTACGCGGATAATCGGATATTATTCCGCTTCATCCTCAAATTCAAACATATCGGCAAGTCTTTCCTGAAAAGCCATACCGACTTCGTTGAATTCCGCTTCATCTTCAATGGGGCAAAGGATGGGTTCGCCGTTTTCTTCTTCAACCCTGAGAAGGATGAGCGCATTGTCTTCTTCTGTTATTTTATCGGGAGTTTCGGGAATCGGGAGAAGGGCAATATATCTGCCGCTGTCTGTTTCGATTCTGTCGAGTTCTTCAAAAATATGCTCTTTCCCTTCTTCGTCAATGATGCTGACGATATCGGGAGTATATTCTTCGTTATTCATCGGAAATTTCCTTTCTGTTTTCTTGCTTTTTATATTTTAACTCTATTCGGCGGTTTAGTCAATAGGAAATAACGATAAGTGAAATTTATCTAAAAGTTTTCAACTTTTTCAGAAAAATATATTGACAAATCACAAAAATTATGCTATATTGAACTCGAGGAAAGGAACAGAAAAAAATCAAAACCTTCGAAATATTTTCAGGCAGTCAAAACCTGCTCCGTTCGTTAAGGCTTTGTTTCTGTAAGAACCCCCTCTTGACCATATATCATAAGCCCAAAGGTCAAACAATTAAAGAAAGGCGGCGATACCCGATGTACAGTGAAGCACATCAGCTCGCAGCCGCAGAAACCAATCATAAATAATAAAAACGGAATCAAAAGGTTAACTCAGAAATTTATTAATCTGCACAAAGCCTGCTGAACCGTAATTGAAACAAATTGATTGTTAAAAATGATTGGCAGGCGGCTGTGAGCAAATAAAAAAACTGAATATGAAATAGATTGACCGCGCCAAAATGGTGCGGTCTTTTTTTGTTACGCATTACGAATTACGAATAAAAAATTACGAATTAAAAATTACGCATTACGCATTACGAATTACGCATTAAAAAAAGGCGGGATATCCCGCCTTTTTGATTAAAACAAGTCTTCCTGATTGGCTGTTTTGATGCCTGCAGCTGCAAGAGCGGCGGCGGCAACCTGATTATCGTCAACGCGGAAAATCATATATGCGCCCGCCTTTGAGGAGTTGAACGCATAAGTATATTCAACAACAACATCGGCATCTGAAAGTACTTCGAGGATTGAAGCAAGGCTGCCGGGTGTGTCTGAAATAGCGGCGGCAAGAACATCGGTCACGGTTGTTATGTATCCGCCGTTTTTGAGAGCCTCGTTTGCCGTTGCGGGGTCATCGCAGATAAGGCGGAGAATGCCGAAATCCTGCGTGTCTGCGATTGAAAGAGCTCTGAGATTGATGTTGTGGTCTGCGATGAAGCGGGTTGCTTCTGCAAGCTTGCCCTTATTGTTTTCAATAAAAACCGAAATCTGTTTAACGCTCATTTCTTTGACTCCTCTCTTAATCGTGAAGCTTACGCTTATCAATAACTCTTACCGCTTTGCCTTCGCTTCTTGTGATGGTCTTGGGCGGCTTGAGATGAACCTTGGGATTAACGCCAAGCATTGTTTTGATTGCGTTTGCAAGAGATTTTTCTTTTGCCGAAAGGTCTTTCACCGTATCCGAGAACTGCTCGGGAGTAAGCTCAACATAAACATCAAGAGTGTCAACATTATTCGCTCTGTCAATCTCGATGAGATAGTTGGGTGAATAACCCTCCTGAAGAAGAACGGTTTCAATCTGCGAGGGGAACACGTTGACGCCCCTGATGATGAGCATATCGTCGCTTCTGCCCATAGGCTTGCACATTTTGATGAGCGTTCTGCCGCAAGAGCATTTTTCTCTTGAAAGAACGCAGATATCTCTTGTTCTGTATCTGAGAAGGGGGAAACCTTCTTTGTCAAGGCTTGTGAAAACAAGTTCACCCTTTGAGCCGAGGGGAAGAACCCCGCCTGTTTCGGGGGCGATTATTTCTGCAAAGAAATGGTCTTCATTGATATGCATACCTGTCTGAGCTTCGCATTCAAAAGCAACGCCCGGGCCTGTTGATTCGGTGAGACCGTAGATATCATAAGCCTTTATGCCGAGAGCCTTTTCGATATCACGGCGCATCTCTTCTGTCCAGGGTTCTGCGCCGAAGATGCCTGCCTTGAGGTCAAGATCATCGGGTGAAATGCCCATTTCTTTGATAGTTTCGCCGATATATGCCGCATAAGAAGGTGTGCAGCAGATGATTGTTGAATGAAGAT
The DNA here is from genome assembly GCA_045613625.1 of Acutalibacteraceae bacterium. Lineage (GTDB taxonomy): Bacteria > Bacillota > Clostridia > Oscillospirales > Acutalibacteraceae > CAG-177. The sequence continues at coordinate 6,280 of JAZLBI010000126.1, forward strand.
CCTGCATAAACTGAACCTGACGCTCAGTGTTACCCGATGACATAGGCAGAGTGAGGCAGCCAACCTTCTGCGAGCCGCCGTTGAGGCCGAAACCGCCCGTGAAAAGTCCGTAGCCGTATGCAACCTGACAAACATCACCGTTTGTTGCGCCTGCCGCAGTAAGAGCACGTGCGCAGCAATCCTCCCAGAGGTTGATATCGTTCTGAGTATAGAAAGCAACAACTCTTTTGCCTGTTGTTCCGCTTGTTGAATGAATTCTCACGCAATTTTTGAGGTCTGTTCCGAGAAGACCGTAAGGATAAGCGTCACGAAGGTCTGCTTTGGTAAGGAAGGGAAGCTTATGAAGATCGTCGATGGATCTGATATCCTCGGGCTTTACGCCCTTTTCATCCATAAGATTGCGGTAATATTCAACGTTTTCATAAACGTGCTTTACCTGTTTAACAAGCTTTTCGCTCTGAATAGCCCTTAATTCTTCAAGCGATGCCGTTTCAATTTCGGGCTGAAAATATTTGCTCATAAGTACACTTCCTTTTAGATATTGTATCCCATTTCGAACGCCTTGAGGTTGAGTTCAAGGAATTTTGCGGGAACGCAAGCCTTAAGAGCTTCAATCCACTTTTCCTTGCTTACAACAGGCATATTCTTTGCCATTGCGCCGATAAGCACAACATTAACAGCCTTTGATGTGCCCGCTTCAACAGCCATGGGAAGCGCATCAAGAGTTTCAACATCCGCACCCGCAGCCTTGATTGCGTCGATAACGCCTTCGGGGTATTCCGCAGCGCCCATAACAACGGGCATGGGATCCATTTTCTGAGTGTTGACGATGATTTTGCCGTCTGCCTTAAGATATTCAAGCCATCTTGCGGCTTCAAGCTGTTCAAAAGCAAGAATGATATCTGCCTCGCCCTTTTCGATGATGGGAGAAGCAACCTTTTCGCCGTAGCGCACATAAGTTACAACGGAACCGCCTCTCTGGCTCATACCGTGAACTTCCGAAACTTTAACGTCATAGCCGCAGTCGAGAAGAGCTGCGCCGAGAATACGGCTTGCGAGCAGAGTTCCCTGACCGCCGACACCGACTATCATAATTGATTTATTCATATTCGTTCTCCTCCCCTCTTATTCAATCGCACCGAATTTGCAAAGCTGACTGCAGACATTACAGCCGAGGCACTGAGTGAAATCAATCTGAGCCTTGCCGTCTTTCATGCTGATTGCGGGGCAGCCTATCTTCATACACATCTTGCAGGATTTGCACTTATCCGCATTAACCTTGAGGGGCGGATTATGCTTGACTGTTTTGAGAAGAGCACAAGGTCTTCTTGAAATAACAACAGCGGGGCCGTCTGCTTCAAGAGCATTCTTTATGCCTTCTTTTGTTTCTGCAAGGTTATAGGGGTCAACAACGATAACATTCTGAATGCCCACTGCCTTTGCAAGAGCTTCAAGGCTGACAGCGTTTGCGGGCTCGCCCTTGATATTCTTGCCTGTTGTGGGATTCTGCTGATGACCTGTCATACCTGTGATTGAGTTATCGAGAATGATAACAACGGAATCCGTTGCATTATAAGCGATGTTGATAAGACCCGTAACGCCCGAATGGATGAAGGTTGAGTCGCCGATAACGGCAACGCTCTTCTTTGCGTTTGCGGGGTCTGCGGCATTTCTGCCGTGAAGAGCCGATACTGATGCACCCATGCAAAGAACGGTATCAATCATACCGAGGGGCTGCGAGAAGCCGAGGGTGTAGCAGCCGATATCGCCGCTTACGGTCACATTAAGCTGCTTGAGAGCATAGAAAAGTCCTCTGTGGGGGCA
>JAZLBI010000127.1:0-7514 GCA_045613625.1 Acutalibacteraceae bacterium
TCGCAGACTCTTCTCAAACGAACAAATTATGTTGACAGTTTAAATAATGTATAAAAAAAACCGTATTCTCCACATCGGAAAATACGGTTTTTTTTATTAAATTCAATCAATACTTTTTATTATTCTTCCGCCGCCGATAACCGTTGAGCCGTTATAGAAAACTGCGCTCTGACCCGGGGTTATTGAGCGCTGAGGCTCATCAAAAATAACGGTAACCGTGCCGTCGGTGTTGGGAGTTATCAATGCGGGCTGCTCTTTTGCTCTGAAACGGATTTTAACATCCGCTTTTATCGGCTCATCAAGGCTTTCAAACGCAATGAAATTCAGTTTATCGGCAACAAGACCGCGGCTGTACTGGCTTCCGTTTTCGCCGATTGTGACTGTGTTGTTTTCGGCAGAAATTCCTGTCACAAACATTGGCTTTCCGAAAGCGCCGAGACCTTTTCGCTGACCGATAGTGTAGTTTATGATTCCGTTATGAGTTCCGAGAATATTGTTTTCTTTATCAATGAAGTTGCCCTTGGGTGAGGTTATGCCGAGAGATGAAAGATAGGCGATATAGTCATCGTTCGGAACGAAGCAGATTTCCTGACTGTCACGTTTTTCGGCAACATGAATTCCCGCTTCTTCCGCTTTTTGGCGGATAAACGATTTTTCCATTCCTTCAAGAGGAAAAACCGAATGAGAAAGCTGAAACTGATTGAGCCTGAAAAGAAAATAACTCTGGTCCTTTGAACTTTCAGAGCGTTTGAGAAGAAATCTTTCGCCGCTTTCTTCAATTTTCGCATAATGACCCGTTGCTATACCGTCGCAGCCGTTTTCAAGCGCATAATCAAGCATTGCGCCGAATTTTATTGAATAGTTGCATTCAACGCAAGGGTTTGGAGTTCTTGCGGCAAGATATTCCGCAACAAACGGGTCGATAACCGATTTTTTGAAAAAGTCACGGCGGTCAACAACCCGAAGTTCAATTCCGAGTTTATCGGCAACACGCTGAGCATCGGCAATATCGCCGTCTGCGGCATTATCGGGCTTAAGGCGCAGAATGATGCCCATAACATCATAACCTTTTTCAAGAAGAATATGAGCAGCTGCACTGCTGTCAACTCCTCCGCTGAGACCGATTGCAAGCTTTTTCATAAAATCACCTCACTTTTTAAAGTATATCACATATTTTTCTTTATTAAAATAGTAATAAGGAAAATAGCAAATTTTTATAAATAAAATCGACTGAAATCCTCAAAAAATGCTTGCACAAAAATTTTTAGTGTTGTATAATTATGTATATTAGGCGAATATGCGGTTTTTTATGATATTTTCAGGTTTTTGAAGGAGAGGGATATTTATGCCGGCTGATTTGCATTGCCACACCAAGCTTTCAGACAGTTCAATGGGTATTGATGATCTTATTGTTCTTGCTCAGAAAAAGGGTATAACAACCATTGCAATAACCGACCGTGACTGTCAGGCAGCAACTGTCAGAGGAAAAATTATAGGCGAAAGAAGAGGCATAACAGTTATCCCCGGCGTTGAAATTTCGTCATATGATTCAAAAAGAGATATGTATGTTGAAATTCTCTGCTATCTGAGCGACAGCCCCGACAGGCTTGAGGGTCTTTGCCACAGAAATATTGTTCAGAGAAAAAAGGCAAGCCAGCTTATGACGCTTAAGATTGCCAGAAAATATCCCATAACTCCCGAGCTTGTTCTTAAATGCGCAACGGGTGCAACCGCTGTTTTTGAACAGCATATTATGCATGCACTTATTGAATGCGGACTTACAGACAAAGTTTACGGCGAGCTTTATAACGAGCTTTTCTCACCCGAAAGCAGCGAAAATGTTCTTGTTAAAGTAACTTATCCCGAGCCTGCAGAGGTTATTGAAGCAATTCACGAGGCGGGCGGCATTGCAGTTCTTGCTCATCCCGCATCAAGCGGATGCACTGAGCTTATGGAAGAGCTCACAAAAGCGGGTATACTTGACGGAATTGAGGTTTATCACCCTGAAAACACTCCCGAGCAGGAGGAAGAACTCAAAAAGTTTGCAAAAGCGAACGGACTTCTTGCCATCGGCGGAACTGATTTCAAGGGTATGTATTCAAAGAAAACAGTTTGCATCGGCGATTGCGTAACACCCGATGCCGATGTCAAGGCTCTTATGAGCTATAAAAACAAGATGAAGAAAAAGAAAGCAGCAATGGAGAAATAAAAATGAGACCTGTTGATGACGATATTAAAATCTTTCATCCCTCAAAAAACACTCAGGCAGGAGCTGATCTTGCGGAGCTTGCTCTGTTGATGGATGCATACCGCAACAACGGCAATATGGAAAAGGCGACAATGCTGGGCGAAAAGCTTTCAGACCTCTCGCCCGAAAATATCTGCCCGAAGGATGCTGCAAAGCTCAACACCAACGAGGTGCGTATGCTCAGAGCGCTTATGGTTTTTTCGGCTCAGATTTCTCTTCATAAATATCTTCCGCATCAGATGCTTTCATCTCAGGCAATCAACGCAATGTATGCGAAAATTGCAAAAATGCATCCGGGCCTTTTTGAAAACATTTCAGACGGTTCGTCATATACATTCTATTATCTTTCGGTTCGCAAAAACAGAGATGTTGAAGCAAATATCGGCAAGAATTACGCAATGCTCTGCGACAGAGACAACGACGAATTCTATGAGGCACTCGGCTCAAAGGTTTATACCCTCACCGATGTTGCGGTTTGCGATATGATTGAAGAATTTGAATTCAAAGAATAAAAAAAACGGCATACTTCATAAAGAAGTGTGCCGCATTTTTTTTACATAAATATCTGTGTCCAGCAGAAAAGCTTATCAGGGTCGGGGTCGGCAGCAATGCCGATTCCGATTTTTTTGAATTCGGGATCCATTATGTTTTTATAATGCGATTCCGATTCCTTCCATGCTTGGCAGACATCCTCAACCGAGCCGTAGCCCCAGCCGATGTTTTCGCCGACAGTGCCCTTGGTTATTCCCGCATCCTTTAAGATTGAAGAAAACTTTTTGCCGTTGGGTCTTGTATGAGAGTGTTTGCCAGACCACGCAATTTCTTCAGCCCTTGCGTTGGCGATTTCGGTCAGCTCGTTGCTCAGGGTGAGCGGAGAAATACCTTTTGCTCTTCGGAATGAATTTATGATATCAAGCTCTGCGTAAATCATTTCAGAATACAGATTCATATTTTCTTTTGCAGCGGGCAAAAGGTCAGAATAACTTGCTCTGTAGTTATATCTGTTATAGTATTCGCTGATTTCTTGTTTAACAACAAGCCTTGTTCCGTCTGCAAGAGTTTCGATATAGTTTATCTCATTTCTTCTGCGGGAAACGCCGTATCTGAGAGAATCTCTTGAAACGTTCTGAATTATTTTATAATATCCTTCGGGTTTATTCTCATCAAAAACGGGCAGGGTTGTTGTTGGCTTTGTTGTTACGGGTTTTGTTGTTATCTGTGCGGTTGTTGTTTCTTTTTTTGTTGTTGCAGTAGTTTCTGTCTGCGTTACCGTCTGCACAACGGTTGTCAGAGGCAGAGTGGTTGTTGATTTTGCGGTTGTTGCTGCTGTTGAAAGCTTTGTTGATTGCGGCAAGGTTGTTGACGGCGCGGTTGAATCGGCACCGCCGCAAGCCGCAAGGCATATCAGCAAAACAGCTGCAATTGCCACAGGTATAACTCTTTTTTTCATTTTTTTTCCTTATTTTACTGTATTGAATATCAGAACTGCAGTAAATTTATCTTCTTTTACTGAAATATCAAGGTTTCCGCCCTGAAGCTCGGCAAGGCTTTTTGCAATTGAAAGACCGAGACCGTTGCCTTCAGTGTGCCTTGAGCTGTCGCCTCTGACAAAGCGTTCAAACAGTTCATCGCCTTCAATGTTGAGGGCTGATTTTGAAATGTTTGAAATTCGCACATATGCTTTGCCGTTTGCTTCTTCAAGCGAAATATCAAGGTCTGTTTCGGGAGCGGCATATTTGCAGGCGTTATTGAGAAGGTTTGCAAAAATTCTCCAGAGCCATTCGCCGTCGCCGAGAATGCAGATATCATTTTCGGGAATATCGATTCTCGGAATGAGAAGGCTTTGCTCAAGCTTCATTGCAAATTCTTCAACCGTTTGCTCAATAATGATATTGAGGCTTGTTTTTTCTCGTTTAACTTCAATGCTTCCCGAGGTAATCTGCGAAACTTCGATAAGATTTTTTGCAAGAACAGAAAGCTTTTCGGTGTGCTTTGCAACAATTGCAAGATATTCTTTTCGCTCCTGCTCGCTGATATCATCTCTCTGAAGAAAATCAACATAACTTTTGATTGAGGTGAGAGGTGTTTTGATATCGTGGGAAACGTTTGTTATGAGCTCGTTACGCAGTCTTTCGCTCTTCAGCTCCTGCTCAACGGCTTTGTTGATTTCGTGTCTGATCATATCAAGGTTTTTGCCGTGAGCCCTGATGCTTGCAATGGTAAGCTTTGATGCGATTTCATCGCCGAGAACGCCTTCTGCAAGGCGCTGACCTTCTTCCTTAACATAATAAAGATTAATTGCAATCATCGCAAAAATTGGGATGACGATAAGCCTTGTTATGCCCCAGACAACAATAAATGTGAGAATAACCGAACTCTGATTTGAAGTTTTGTTAAGAATTCCGAAATATGCAAGCGCAATGAGGATTGCGGCTTCGGCAAGGAAGAAAATAATGATGCCGATAACAAGCTTTCTGAAAGGAGAAGTTTCGCTGATTTTTCTTCTGACATTTCTTGAAGTCTTGCGTTTGAACACTCTGTAAATGCGATAAATTATAGTGTTTTTGAAAATCTTGCCCATTTTCACTCTGACCGCAAGGGTTGAAAGATAGGTCATAAGCACAAGAACGGCGGCAACGCAAGTTGACATAATAACAACGTTATTAAGAACCATTTCGGCATCCGCCGCAGAGGTCAGGCTGATAATAACCCACGCAACAACAAACAGCAGGGCAAGAACAACCGTGCAAAAATCAAGCGGAAGTTTATCGATGAAACCGGGAACAACCTCGCCTTTCTCATCGTCCTGAAGACCTGCGTTGATTGTGAGCAGCGAAAGAATGATAACTATAACAAGAATTGTGATAAACAGGGCAACGAAAAGAAAATATTTCAACGTGTTAGCCGCATCAATCCAGCGGAAAGCGTTGGAATATTTATCGTTTGCCTGCCTTGAATCGGGCGAAATTATGCTGTAGCTGAGGGTTAGCGAACGGATTTCGCCGTTTTCATCGGTAACATAAAAATCAGCATCGCCGCTGTAATATGCATCCTTCTTTATTTCTTCAAAGGATTGTTTGCTTTTTTCGGTGCTGTCAAGCAGAATTTCTCCGCTTTGTGTATCGGATATTGTGAAAACAAAGTTTGAGTTTGTAACATCAAATTTTTCTTCATAATATTTGAGCCTGTGAGGGTCTTTGTTTTCGGTTACGCAGTTGTAATAATCTTTTGCAAGCTCCGTATCGTTCAGAGAATAAATCTGAACAGCAACGCTCTTTGCGGTGTTGCCGTTATCGCCGTCTTCATAGAAATTATATTCAAAGAGATAATTCATACCGAGGATGCAGCCGATTGCAACGATAGTCAGAACAATAAGAATGATCGTTGCCGCTGTGCGGTCACTTTCGGAGCGGAGCTTTCCGTATTTCATCATAATATCACACCTCGAACTCAGCCGTTGATTTTTTCGGGCACCTTTTTGCTGACCATTTTATATCCGTGCCCCCATGAAACCTTCAGATAATCAGGGTTTGCGGGGTCAATTTCGATTTTTTCGCGAAGATGGCGGATATGAACGGTAACTGTGTTTTCTGCGCCGAGAGGGTCATCCTTCCACACATTTCTGTATATTTCTTTTGGAGAAAATACTGTGTCGGGATTTTCCATAAAGAATTTAAGGAGCATCAGCTCAGTCGGTGTGAGGTTTACGGGCTCACCGTCACGGGTAACGGTTTTTGAGCCTGTGTCAAGCTCAAGAGAGCCGTTTCGCAGAATGCTCGGTTTGTTTGCAACATCGTTTGACCCGCCGAAGCGAATATATCGGCGAATCTGCGATTTAACCCTTGCAATAACCTCAACGGGATTGAAAGGCTTTGTTATATAGTCATCAGCGCCTGCATTAAGGCCGAGAATTTTATCTGAATCCTGACTTTTTGCTGTGAGAAGAATAACGGGAATATTGTTATTGTTTTCACGAAGCTTTGTGAGCGCACGAATGCCGTCAAGCACGGGCATCATGATATCCATCAGAAGAAGATGAATATTTTCGCTTTCAACCATTTCAATTGCCTGCTTGCCGTTTTCAGCCTCAAGAATGTTATAATTCTCGTTTGAAAGATAAATGCGCAAAGCAGCACGGATATCGGCATCGTCATCACAAATCAGAATATTATACATGGTTTTCACCTCGGAAACTTTTATAAAAACATTATAACAGCAATTCAAAAACAAATAAATAGTTTTTTTATTTTTTATCAAAAAAAGAGATAAAAAATTTTAAAAAATGCTTGACATTTGCAATACACTCTGCTATAATCTCTCTTGCAGTTGCGGATGTAGCTCATCTGGTAGAGCGCCACCTTGCCAAGGTGGAGGTAGCGAGTTCGAGCCTCGTCATCCGCTCCATCAACCGCTTCTTTGAAGCGGTTATTCGTGTTTTTAGAAGAGTTTTTCCACTTTTCCATCAAGTTATCAACATTTTTATTTCTTTAAAAGAATAAACCACCCAAAATCGGGTGGTTTTTTTGTTTTTTATTCAAGTGCGGCAAGAATTGATGCAATGCGTGCAAGGTCGTCTTTATCGTAAAAAGCGATTTCAAGAGTGCCGCTTTCCTTGCCGTTTTTGGTTATAACCTTTGCTTTTCTGCCGAGGCTGTTATTGAGCGAAAGCTCAACCTCGTCAAAGAAGGTGTTTCTTGACGGAGCCTTTCTGGGCTCTTTTTTTTCTGTCGAAAGAGATTTGACAAGTTTTTCTGTTGCTCTTACGGAAAGAGCTTTTTCAACAACAAATTCTGCGGTTGAGATAATAAGCTTTTCATCGGCAAGTGCGGCAAGTGCTCTTGCGTGACCCGCAGAAAGCTTATCTTCGCGCACCATATCAAGCACCGCTTCGGGAAGCTTCAGAAGTCTTAATGCGTTGGCAACGGCGGGGCGGGATTTGCCGACTCTCTGCGCCGCTTCATCCTGAGTGAGATTGAAATCCTTTATAAGGCTTGCAAAGCCGAATGCTTCTTCAATGGGGTTGAGGTCTTCGCGCTGCAGATTTTCAATAAGTGAAATAACTGCTGCTTCAGTATCATTGAGTTCTTTTATTATAACGGGAACCTGAGTAAGGCCCGCAATGCGGCTTGCTCTCCAGCGTCTTTCACCGGCGATAAGCTGATATCCGCCGCCAATCATCGGGCGAACAAGAAGGGGCTGAAGCACACCGTGCTGTGCGATTGAATCTGCAAGCTCTGAAAGCGCAGCATCATCGAACTGTTTTCTT
>JAZLBI010000128.1:0-7084 GCA_045613625.1 Acutalibacteraceae bacterium
CGGCATTCTTGACGATGTTGAAATTGTTTTTCTTCACTATAAAACCAAAGAGGAAGCTGAAGAAAAATGGAACAGGCGCAAGGAAAGAGTTGATTTTGATAATATCATAATCAAATTTTCGAGAATGGACTTGTGTACCGAAAAAGAAATAGAACAATTTGATAATCTTCCATTTAAAAATAAGTTTATTCTCAACAACCGATTACCTTTGAAATTCAAAAGCGAAGTATATTGGAACGAAGAATGGAAAGAGGATGGTATTTCAAGAGATACCACGCCCTTCCCCGGTAATTTGAAATTGCATAAATTACTGAATATCAACAGCGAAAAATATCCTGAACAAGGTTTTAATTTTAAGGAGCACTAATAATATGTTTCTTATTGATAAGATTTACGAAGCAAAAAAGAAAATCATTAAGTGGTATAAAAAGTATTTTACCGTTGAGGGAACATACACTTCCATACTTCCCGATAAAACTTATATCAAAAAACTATATAAGTTGCGAACAGGAAAAAAACTTAATTTAAGAAAACCTCAGAGCTTTAACGAAAAACAGAACTGGCTCAAGCTTTATGACCGCAGACCCGAATATACGGTTATGGTTGATAAATATAAAGCAAGAGAATATATAGCCAAAAAAATCGGCGAGCAGTATCTTGTTCCGCTTCTCGGAGCATGGGATTCTCCCGATGAAATTGATTTTGATGCGCTTCCGAATGAATTTGTGCTCAAATGCAATCACGATAACGGCGTTATCATTTGCCGTGACAAAAGCAAGCTGGATATTGAAAAAACGAAAGCAGAACTTGCCTTCAGATTGAGCAGAAATTATTATAAGAAGCTTCGCGAATGGCCTTATAAAAATGTTCCGAGAAAAATAATCTGCGAAAAGTTGATGAAAAACACAAACGGAGAAGAACTTTTCGACTACAAACTATTTTGTTTTAATGGAAAAGTTAAACTTATTGAAGTTAACAGTGAAAGATTTTCCGACACTTGTAAAGAAGATCATTTCGATGTTGAATGGAATCATTTTGATGTTACCGGTAAACCATCATCAGGAAAAGAGCTTGAAAAACCTTATTTCTTAAAAGATATGATAGATATTGCAGAACAATGTTCAAAAAACATTCCATTCTTACGGGTAGACTTCAATCGTTGGGATAATCAGTTATATTTGGGTGAATTTACACTCTTTTATGGTGGCGCAATGAAACTCTTTAAAGAACCTTGGGAATCAAAATTAGGTGATTATATAGAATTACCTGAAAAATACAGGAGATAATTATGGCACAGCAAAAATGGACAACCATTGTCAAATCAAATAATGGTTTATTCGATATGGATTTAAAAGGTCTTAAAAACTGCAAAGACCTTATATTCCTTTTCGTTCGCAGAACCTTTGTTGCAAAATACAAACAAACAATTTTAGGCCCCGCCTGGGCGGTTATCCAGCCGTTTTTCACAACGGTTGTTTACTCCGTTTTCTTCGGCGAGATTGCAGGTCTGGGCGCTTCAGGTGTTCCCAACTTCATATTCTATCTTTCGGGCACGATTGTATGGTCTCTCTTTGCAAACTGCCTGAGCGAAACCTCGCACACCTTCACGGGCAACTCCGCAATTCTCGGCAAGGTTTATTTTCCCCGCCTTGTTATGCCCATCTCAACAGCAATTTCGCAGTTTATCGGTTTCTTTATTCAGTTTGGTTTTATGCTTTGTTTCCTGGCGTACTATCTGATTACCGATGCGGGGCTCAAGCCGAATATATATATCCTTATGTTCCCGCTCGTGCTCATTCAGCTTGCAATTCTCGGCATGGGCTTCGGAATGATTATTTCAGCGCTCACAACAAAATACCGTGACCTTGCAATGGTTGTATCCTTCGGTGTTACGCTCTGGTCATACTGCTCCCCCGTTGCTTACGATATGTTCAGCCGCTCACAGATTGCACCCGGAAGCGCATTATATAACATCTATATGCTCAACCCCGTAACTCCCGCAATCAATATTTTCCGTTACGGTTTCCTCGGCACGGGCGAAACGGATTGGATTTTCTACGGCATCGGCTGGGTAACAACGGTTATTGTTGCCGTTATCGGTGCAATGATGTTCAGCAAATCAGAAAAAACCTTTATGGATACAGTGTGAGGTGCGGCATGGAAGAATTGGCAATAAGAGTTGAAAATGTTACAAAGGAATACCGCCTCGGAGCTATCGGCGGTGCAACGCTTAAGGGTGAAATTCAATCCAAGCTTGCGAAAATATTTCATAAAGAAGATCCTAATTTAAAAATCGGCGAAAAGGCTCACGGAAAGAATGAGCGTTTTCTTGCTCTCAACGATTTGTCTTTTGATATCAAAAAAGGCGAAACCGTTGGCATCATCGGAAGAAACGGTGCAGGCAAATCCACCATTCTCAAGCTGATCTGCCGTGTCACCGCCCCCACAAAAGGCAATATATATCTCAACGGCAGAATAACAAGCATGCTTGAAGTCGGCACAGGTTTTCATCCCGAGCTTACGGGCAGAGAGAATGTTTATCTCAACGGTGCAATCCTCGGTATGACAAAAGCTGAAATCAACACAAAATTTGACGAAATCGTTGAGTTTTCAGAGGTTGGTCAGTTTATCGACACCCCCGTCAAAAGATATTCAAGCGGTATGAAGGTTAAACTTGCTTTCGCTGTTGCATCGCACCTTGACAGCGAAATTATGATTATGGATGAGGTGCTTGCCGTTGGCGACGTTGCATTCCAGAATAAATGCATAGACAGAATGAAAAAGGTTGCGGAAGAAGAAGGCAGAACAATTCTTTATGTCAGCCACAATATGGCAACAGTCAAAAGCCTTTGCAACCGCTGTATCGTTCTTTCTCACGGTCAGCTTGCTTTTGAAGGCGAAACAGATGAAGCGATTTCGGTCTATATGCAGGATGACAGCCTTGATAACACAACATTCTTTGATGTTTCGGGCGCAAAACGCCATCCCAAATGCAACCAAAGGCATCTTCTTCAGAATCTTCATATGTATGATTCAAAAACAAGCAACCTTGAATATGGCGAGGTTTTCCCATTCCGTATAGAATGGAAGAGCGAAAACAGCACTGAAAGAGTGCTTATGAAAATGGTTGTAAACGGCATCGACGCAACCCCTGTCGGCGTTATTTTCGGCGGAGAATTGCAAGGAAAAGAAGGCACAAATTCCGCTGAGTTCAAATTTGACACCTCATATCTCGTTCCCGGCAAATACACGGTTGATATAATTCTTTATGATGAAGATAAATCAGGCAGTATTATGTTTTATGACCGCACAACGGCCCTTCGCTTCAATGTTGAACACGGCGATAAATCTATTAAACTCAAACACTGGTTCAAAGATTGGGGCAACGCAGTTTTACCCTGCATAGAGCAAATCAACGGAGATGATGTAAATGTATAATTTTAAAGGTGAAACCTTACTTATAACCGGCGGTACGGGTTCTTTCGGCAACGCTGTGCTCAACCGTTTTCTTAAAACAGACATAAAAGAAATCCGTGTTTTTTCACGAGATGAAAAAAAGCAGGATGATATGCGCCATGAATTTCAGGCAAAAATGCCTGAGGTTGCAGACAAAATCAAATTCTATATAGGCGATGTTCGCAACATTGATTCGCTCAGAGGCGCTATGGTTGGTGTTGATTATGTTTTTCACGCTGCGGCACTCAAGCAGGTTCCCTCCTGCGAATTCTTCCCTATGGAAGCGGTCAAAACAAATGTTATCGGAACAGAAAATGTGCTCACCGCTGCGGTTGATGCGGGCGTTAAATCAATTATCTGCCTTTCAACGGATAAGGCGGCATATCCCATCAACGCAATGGGCATCACAAAGGCTCTTGAAGAGAGAGTTGCAACCGCAAAGGCACGAAACGTTGACCCGAACAAAACAAAAATCTGCTGCACCCGCTACGGCAACGTTCTTTGCAGCAGAGGCTCTGTTGTTCCCCTCTGGATTGACCAGATCAAAAACGGACAGCCCATAACCATAACCAACCCCGATATGACCCGCTTCATTATGTCGCTTGAAGAAGCGGTTGACCTTGTTCTTTTTGCTTTCAAAGAGTGCGAAAGCGGCGATATATTCGTAAGAAAAGCACCTGCCTGCACAATCAGAACTCAGGCAGAAGCTGTTTGCGAACTTTTCGGCGGCAAGAAAGAAGATATCAAGATTATCGGTATCCGCCACGGTGAAAAGATGTTTGAAACTCTTCTCACCAACGAAGAATGCGCAAAAGCAGAGGATATGGGCGATTTCTTCCGTGTTCACGCCGATAACAGAACACTTAACTACGATAAATATTTCTCAGACGGCGATGTGAAGCGCGCCGAACTCACAGAATTCAACAGCAACAACACCAAGCTTCTTGATGTTGAAGAAGTTAAAGAAAAGCTTCTTGAGCTTGACTATATCAGAGAAAGACTTGAGGAGTTTGAGTCATAATGAAATACGATATTAAATTCAAAAACAACGGTAAACTGAAGCTTCTCATAATCGTTGGCACAAGACCCGAAATCATCCGCCTTTCTGAGGTTATCAAGAAATGCCGCAATCATTTTGACTGCATTCTTGCCCACACAGGTCAGAATTATGACTATAACCTCAACGGCATTTTCTTTGAGGACTTAAATCTTGATGCCCCCGAAGTTTATCTCAACTGCGTTGGCGAAAATCTCGGACAGACCGTTGGCAACATCATCGCTTCTTCGTATGAGCTTATGGAAGAGATAAATCCCGATGCGCTTCTTATTCTCGGCGATACCAACAGCTGCCTTTCGGCAATCAGCGCAAAAAGGCTTCACATCCCCATTTTTCATATGGAAGCGGGTAACCGCTGCAAGGATGAATGCCTTCCCGAAGAAACAAACAGACGAATTGTTGATATTATCTCGGATGTGAACATTGCATATTCCGAACACGCAAGGCGTTATCTCGCTGAGTGCGGTCTGCCAAAAGAAAGAACCTATGTTTCTGGCTCACCTATGGCAGAGGTGCTCAATGCAAATCTTGAAAAAATTCTCGGCAGCGATATTCTCGAAAAGCTCGGTCTTGAAGAGAAGAAATATATTCTTCTTTCAGCTCACAGAGAAGAAAACATTGATACAGAAAAGAATTTCCGTTCGCTGTTCAATGCTCTGAACGCACTTGCCGAAAAATACGGTATGCCCATTCTCTATTCTTGCCATCCCCGTTCAAGAAAAAGGCTTGAAAGCTCAGATATACAGCTTGATAAGCGAATCATTATGCACGAGCCTCTCGGCTTTTCGGATTACAACAAGCTTCAGCTCGGCGCATTTGCAGTTGTTTCTGACAGCGGCACTCTTCCTGAAGAGAGCAGCTTTTATCTGAGCATCGGCAAACCCTTCCCCGCAGTTTGCATCAGAACATCAACAGAACGCCCCGAAGCGCTTGACAAGGGCTGCTTTATTCTTGCGGGCATTGATGAAAACAGCCTTCTTCAGGCGGTTGAAACCGCAGTTGATCTCACGGGCAACGAAGAATTTGCAACACCCGTGCCCGATTATACAGATAAAAACGTTTCAGATAAAATCGTAAGGCTCATTCAGAGCTACACGGGAATAGTCAATAAAACGGTTTGGAGAAAATTCTGATGAATATTCTTATCACAGGCGCAAAGGGATTTGCGGGCAGAAATCTTGCCGCAAATCTGCGCAACATAAAAGACGGAAAAAACAGAACAAGACCCGAAATAAAGATTGACGAAATCTTTGAATACGATATCGATTCAACTGCAGAAGATCTTCGTGAATACTGCTCAAAGGCGGATTTTGTTTTTCACCTTGCAGGCATCAACAGGCCAAAGGAATCAAGTGAATTTGCGGGCAACTACGGCATTCTCGGCGCTGTGCTCAACGAGCTGAAATCATCTCAAAACAAAGCTCCCGTTATGCTTTCGTCATCGGTACAGGCAACCCTTGAAGGCAGATTTGCAGGCTCCGAATACGGCAAAAGCAAGCTTGAAGCAGAGAATATGCTCTTTGAATATGAAAAAGAAACGGGCGCAAAGGCTCTTGTTTACCGCTTGCCCAACCTTTTCGGCAAATGGTGCAGACCCAACTATAACTCAGCCGTTGCAACCTTCTGCAACAACATTGCAAAGGATTTGCCCATAACCGTAAACGACCCTTCGGTTGAGCTTGAACTTCTTTATATTGACGATTTTGTTGACGAAATGCTTAATGCGCTCGAGGGCAAAGAAACCGTAAGCGGCAATTTCTGCGCATTTTCGGTCACTCATAAGGTAACTCTTGGCGAAATTGTTGAGCTTCTCGAAAGCTTCAGGGCTCAGAGCGAAACTCTTGTTATGCCCGAAATTCCTTATAATTCTTTTGCAAAAAAGGTTTATTCAACCTATCTTTCTTATCTTCCCGAAGAGAAGGTAAGCATCCCTCTGAAAATGAACTGCGATGCCAGAGGCAGTTTCACCGAAATATTAAAAACCGCAAACTGCGGTCAGTTTTCTGTTAATGTCAGCAACCCCGGAATAACCAAAGGTCAGCACTGGCATAACACAAAATGGGAGTTTTTCATTGTTGTTTCAGGCTCTGCCCTTATTCAACAAAGAGAAATCGGCACGGATAAGGTGCTTGAATTCCGCGTTTCGGGCGATAAACCCGAGGCTGTGCATATGCTTCCGGGATTCACCCACAATATTATCAATCTTTCCGAAACGGAAAATCTTGTTACGCTTATGTGGGCAAACGAACAGTTTGACCCCGAAAAACCTGATACTTTTTTTGAAGTGGTGTAAAAACTAATGGGTATAAAAAATGCCGGACTGAGAGAACACGAAAAAATATTGCTTGATATTCTTGCAAACAATCTTTTCAATGCAGGGCGCAAGGTTAACCTCAATGAGGATAATCTGAATGCGGTCTGGTGCGAAGCATACGCTCAGGCTGTCAGTCTTATGGCATTTCACAACTCAAATGAAGAAATCCTTAAAAGCGACAAGTGTGAATATATCAGAAATAAGCTTACTCAGACTCTTGCCGATAATGCCAAAACAGACTTTGAGCATGTGCATAT
>JAZLBI010000129.1:0-22976 GCA_045613625.1 Acutalibacteraceae bacterium
TGTATCAACAACCTTACAAGGGTAGGGGGGCATAACGCGAAGCGTTTTTCCGTTCCATACCGAACAGCCTTTTTCGCCGAGCTTAAGCACAACATATTCGGCTTTGCTTCTGTTTTCAAGAATTTTTGAGGCCTCAAGAATGCTTTCTTCATCTGTCGGCAAAATTCCCGTAAGAGCTTTTGTTTCGCTTTCGTTGGGGGTTATTATTGTTGCTCCCTGCATTTTTTCAAGCGCAAAATTCTTTGCGGGTCCGCAGTCGATAACGGTTACCAGTTTCTTTTCAACAGCCCGGTTTATGCATTTCACAACCGCATCCTCGTTCGTTTCAAACTGAACAAGAAGAAGGTCGGCATCTTTGATGCAATCTGCAGCTTCGTCGCCGTTTATTTCTGCGTTTGCTCCTTCATAAACAACAATGCGGTTTCTGCCTTCGCTGTCAATAATTATTGCGGCAAGACCCGTCTGAGAGCCCGTGAGCGAAACACCTTCGGTGTTGACATTGTTGTTTTGCAGGTTTTCGATCAGCTTGTGTCCGTTTGAATCATCCGCAACCTTGCCGATCATTTTCACCTGAGCGCCCAGGCGCGCAAGACCCACTGCCTGATTTGCGCCTTTTCCGCCGTTTGCGTATCCGTAGGTTGTTCCGAGAACGTTTTCACCGATATCGGGAACTTTGTTCATATTCAGAATAATATCTGTGTTGATGCTGCCCATAACGGCGGCTTTTATATTTTTATACATACAAAATCACCTTAAAGAACTGCTCTGAATTCTTCTGCGGCAAGCTTCATATCCTTGCCCTTGATAAACAGACTGCTTGTTCCGAGAACAAATATGTCCGCGCCGCTTTTGCTGAGCTTTCTGCCGTTTTCGGGGCTTATGTTTCCGTCAACTTCAATGGGAATATGAGCGCATCCCCATTCGTTGAGAAGTTCTCTTGTGAGCGCGGTTTTGCGTTCGGCGCCCGCAAAAAGTTTCTGACCCGCAAAGCCGGGGCTGACTGTCATAACAAGAGCCATATCCATATAATCCGTAAGATATTTAAGGTTTTCAGGCGGTGTCTGGGGATTGATTGCAACGCCTGCCTTGATGCCTTTTTCTTTTATCTGAGAAAGAGTTCTCTGCGCGTGAATATCCGCTTCATAATGGATGCAGAGAATATCGTTTTTGTCAAGCTTCATTGCGTTTATAAAACGCGAAGGGTCGTTGACCATCATATGAACATCAAGAGGCATATCCGTGATATCCTTGATTGCATTAACAAGGTCAAAGCCGAGGGTGATATTCGGAACAAAAGCGCCGTCCATAATATCAAGATGAAGATAATCAATGTCTGCTTTTTTTAATTCTTCAACAGAATCTTTAAGATTCATAAGGTCAGCGCACATAAGCGATGCCGATAAAAATTTGTTCATCTGAAATTCTCCTTATTTGCAAGATTCAACGGTGCTGTGAGCCATCTTCGGATAATCCGTCATAATGCAGTCTGCTCCGTTGAGGGTGAGGGTTTTCACTTCTTCTTCACTGTTGATTGTCCAATACTGAACAGCGATGTTGTTCGAATGAGCGTAGTTGAGCATTTCTCTTGTTCCGAGATTGATGATGTTATCAAATGCGCTTGAACCGTAGGGGATTTGCAGGGCAACATAAGAGGGGCTCACATCCTGAAGATCCCAGCCCATTCTGAAATAGAAATAAAACTGAACCGCTTCGATTGCATCTGCTGTGCGGGCGATTTCGGGATAATTCGATTTCATATACATTGAAGTGAACGGCGCAAAGGTTGACCAGATAACCCTGCCCTGAAGATTGCGCTCGCTGATAATCGAATAAAGCTTATCGGCGGCCTTTCTTCCGTTTGAACCGATGCTTTTTATCTCGATAACATATTTATATTCTTTTTCGCTGTTGGCTTCAACGAAATCAATTATTTCATCGCAGGTAACGATTCTGAGATTATAGGGGATATCGTCGCCTCTGAGGCCTCTGTAAGGGTATTCGCCGTCAACTTTGAAATCTTCACCCATATTAAGCTTGCGCGCCTCTTCGAGCGTTACGGAAGAGATAAAAACATTCTCTTTGCTGAAAGCTTCTTCCGCATCTGAAGTTGCGTCAAGGGTAAGGTCGTGAAGAAGCACGAGTTCGCCGTCTGCGGTAATCTGAACATCGAATTCGAGCGTGTCAACGCCGAGAGATTCGCCCTGCTCAACGATGTTTTCAAAAGCCATAAG
This sequence comes from Acutalibacteraceae bacterium, assembly GCA_045613625.1. GTDB lineage: Bacteria > Bacillota > Clostridia > Oscillospirales > Acutalibacteraceae > CAG-177. The sequence continues at coordinate 2,232 of JAZLBI010000129.1, forward strand.
GGTGTTTTGCGGAGCGATGCCCGCACCTGAGCGATGAGCTGCAATATCGGGATCAAGATATTCGGTGATATAGGGATTATCGGATTCGGGATAGGTTTCAACCGGGGTGTTCGGATTCCCTGCATCGCCCATTGTGAAAAGAATCGGAATGAGCATAAACACGGCAACGATTCCGTGAAAGATATTTTTTACTGTCAGAAACAAAGAAGCCATAATTTTTCTCCTTTTATTTTATATTGGTTCATTATACATCAAACATCTTCAACTTGCAACAATTTTGATTTTTGATAAAAAATCAGATTGGTTAATTGCTTTTCGGAAAAATAAGGCAATAATAATTATTATGCTGTGTTTTTATGCAAAAAACAGTTGAATCTTTGTTAAAATGTGATATAATAATGGTTAATTTATTTAATAAGGTTTGGTTATAATGAAAAAAATAGACTCCACCGTAAAAAAAGAAACGCTGTATGTTTTTATGTTTACGGTTATACTCAGCGTGCTGATGCAGGCGGTTTATCTTATCGTCGGTAAATGGGATTACACCGTTCTTCTCGGCAATCTTCTCGGCGCATTTGCCGCAACGGCGAATTTTCTGATTATGGGAATCACAGTTCAGAGTTCGCTTGGCAAAGATGTTAAAGAAGCAAAAAACAGAATGAAGCTTTCTCAGATGCTCAGAATGCTTATGCTTTTTGCGGTTGCTCTTATCGGGCATTTTGTTTCCGCTTTCAATCTTGTTGCGGTTGTTATTCCGTTCCTTTTCCCGAGGATTGCGGTAACGCTTCGCGCAATGTTTATAAAAAAACAGTGATTTGAGGGGTGATAAAATTTGAAAAAAACAAGCCTCAGATTTAAAATAACGGATATTTTTTATATCGTGATGATGATTCTTCCGATAGTTTTCGGAATAGTTCTTCAGGTGCTCACAAAACCTGCGTCAGAAGGAATCTCCATAACGGGCGCAAGAATATATTTTACGATACCGATGCCGATTCAGGATTTCCCCGTTACCGAATCTCAGGTTAATTCGCTTATCGTTCTTGTGATTCTTTTCTTTTTCTGCCGATTTATGACTCACGGTATATCCGAAAAAATCGAGCTTAAACGCCAGCATTTTGCCGAAATGGCAGTTGAGAAGGTAACTGGTCTTGTGGAAGAGAATATGGGCGAATTTTTTATGGGTTTTGTTCCTTTTATAATCGCCATTCTTGCTCTTTCAGCGTTATCAAGTCTGCTGACTCTTTTCGGGCTTTTTCCGCCAACATCCGATATCAATATCGTAGGCGGTTGGGCGGTGCTTGTGTTCATTCTTATAACTTATTATAAAATGAAATGCGGCCCGATAAACTATCTCAAGAGCTTCACTCAGCCCGTTGCTCTGCTTACGCCGATCAATCTTATAAGCGAGATTGCAACGCCCGTTTCAATGGCTTTCCGTCATTACGGCAACGTGCTTTCGGGAACGGTTATTTCCGTTCTTCTCGGTTCTGCGCTTGCAGGCCTTTCATCGATGATTCTCGGCAAGCTTCCCGGATTTCTGGCGGATATACCGCTCTTCCAGGTTGGTATTCCCGCAGTTATGTCGCTTTATTTCGATTTGTTCAGCGGCTGTCTGCAGGCATTCATTTTCGCAATGCTGACAATGATGTATGTTGCAGGCGCATTCGATTTTGAAACCTATCAGAGTAAAAAAGCACGCAAGCGTGCAAAAAATAAAAATTAATTTTACGGAGGTAAATAAAATGGAACTCGCTATTGGTATTATTTTAGGTTGCTGCGCTCTCGGCGCAGGTCTCGCAATGATCGCAGGTATCGGCCCCGGTATCGGTGAAGGTAACGCTGTTGCAAGCGCTTGTGAAGCTATTGCACGCCAGCCCGAAAGCAAGGGTTCGGTAACAACAACAATGCTCATGGGTTGCGCTATTGCTGAAACAACAGGTCTTTATGCCCTTGTTATCGCAATTCTTCTTATCTTTGTTGCGCCCAATATTCTTGTTGATATCCTTGTAAGCACTGTCGGTGCCCTTTAATATTTTTCGATAAACCGAAAAATCGGAGTGAATTGAATGCAAAGTTTGGATGTTATATCCGTCAATATATGGCAGATGCTTGTTTCGCTTGCGAATCTTGTTCTGATATTTTTGATGGTGAAAAAGTTTTTATATAAGCCTGTGAAAAAAATGCTTGATGCCCGTCAGAGTGCGATTGACAGTCAATATGACGATGCAAGAGAAGCGAAAGAACAGGCTTTGAGCGACAAAACCAAATATGAAGAGAAGCTGCAGAGCGCGAAAGAAGAAGCCGACAGGGTTATAAAAGCGGCGGTAACAACCGCAGGCGAGCGCGAAAAAGAAATTATTGCTCAGGCTAAAACCAAGGCAGACGGAATTGTCCGTCAGGCTGAAACCGAGGCTGCTCTTGAACGCAAAAAGGCTGAAGATGCGGTTAAGAAAGAAATCGTTGAGGTTTCTTCTCTTCTTACTCAGAAGGTTCTCGAAAGAGAAGTTACGGCGCAGGACCATCAGCATTTCATCGATTCTTTTATTGAAAGCATAGGTGATGAAGATGGTACAAACTGAACGAGAGTATGCCGAGGCATTGTTTGCTCTTGCGGCAGAAGAGGGGAAAACAGATGAATATCTGCACGCCCTCGAAACCGTAAAAAGCATTGTTGAAGAAACCCCCGAATACATTGAATTTCTGGCATCTCCCGCAGTTGAACTGAGCGAAAGGCTCGGCGCGATTGATGAAGCTTTTGGCGAAAGTATGCCCGAATACGCGGTGTCATTTCTCAAGCTTCTTTGCGAAAACGGAAGAATAAAAACTCTTATCGCCTGCATTGATGAATTTTCAAAGCTTGCAATGATGTTTTCAAACAGAACACAGGCTCAGATATATTCAGCCGTTGAGTTAACGGAAAAACAGAAGGCGGGCATTTGCGAAAAGCTCGAAAAGCTGACGCAAAAGGTTGTTGAACCTGTATATATTATTGATGAATCACTGATAGGCGGCCTGAAAATTGAGGTTGACGGCAAAACGTTTGACGGCAGTATCAGGCATCGTCTTGGCGAAATGAAGGATGTGATGAATTCATGAACAGACCTGAAGAAATAAGCAATATAATCAAAAGTCAGATTAAAAATTATAAATCCAGAATCGAAATGACCGAAACAGGCAAGGTTATTCTTGTTGGTGACGGTATAGCAAGGGTTTACGGTCTTCGCAACTGCATGGCGAATGAGCTTCTTGAATTTGAAGACGGAAGCTTCGGCGTTGCGCAGAATCTTGAAGAAGAAACCGTATCTGTTGCGATTCTTTCGGATAAAGATGATATCCGTGAAGGTTCATCGGTTCACAGAACGGGCAAGGTTTTGTCTGTTCCCGTTGGTGAAAAGCTTCTCGGAAGAGTTGTCAATGCTCTCGGCGAGCCTATTGACGGCAAGGGTCCCGTTGAATACAGCGGAATCCGTCCCATCGAATCGGAGGCTCCCGGCATTATTGAAAGAGAAAGCGTAAGCGTTCCTCTTCAGACGGGTATCAAGGCTATTGACAGCATGATTCCCATCGGCAGAGGTCAGCGTGAGCTTATTATCGGTGACAGACAGACGGGTAAAAGCGAAATCGCCATCGATACAATTATCAATCAGAAAAACACTGGCGTTATCTGCATCTATGTTGCAATCGGTCAGAAGAGCACATCGGTTGCTCAGCTTGCGGGCGAGCTTATGAGAAACGGTGCGATGGAATATACCATCATCGTTTCCGCGAGCGCATCCGAAAGCGCACCTTTGCAGTATATCGCGCCTTACAGCGGCTGTGCAATGGCAGAATATTTCCGCGAGCAGGGCAAGGATGTTCTCATTATTTATGATGACCTGAGCAAGCACGCTGTTGCATACAGAGCGCTTTCGCTGCTTATCCGCCGCCCGCCCGGAAGAGAAGCATACCCCGGCGATGTTTTCTATCTTCATTCAAGACTTCTTGAAAGAGCGGCCTGCGTTGCAAAAGAATACGGCGGCGGCTCAATAACCGCTCTGCCCATCATCGAAACTCAGGCAGGCGACGTTTCCGCTTATATTCCCACAAATGTTATTTCAATAACAGACGGCCAGATTTTCCTTGAAACCGAGCTTTTCCATTCGGGTATTATGCCCGCAATCAACCCCGGTATTTCAGTCAGCCGTGTTGGCGGCTCGGCTCAGCTTAAGGGAATGAAGAAGGTTTCGGGCGAACTTAAACTTCTCTATTCGCAGTATCGTGAGCTTCAGGCGTTTGCTCAGTTCGGAAGCGACCTTGATGCAGACACAAAGTCGCGCCTTGCTCTCGGTGAAAGAATTGTTGAGGTGCTCAAGCAGGGAAGAAACACACCTGTAAGAGTTGGTTGTCAGGTTGCGATTGTTTATGCGGTAACCAAAGGATATCTTAACGATACTCCTGTTTCAAAGGTTCACGAATATGAGAAAAATCTGTTTGCCAAGCTTGAAAATCAGTATGGCAATTGGCTTGTAAGAGTTGAATCGGGAAGCTTTGATGAGCAGGATGAAAATGAGCTTAAATCAATTCTTGCAGAAATGCAGGTGTAATTTGTTATGTCAGAAAACATTAAAGCACTCCGCGTGCGAATAAAGAGCGTCACATCCACCATGCAGCTTACAAACGCAATGGGGCTTGTTGCTTCTTCAAAAATACGCCGTGCAAACGAGGCGATGCTCAAAGGCAGAGACTATGCATCGGCGCTTGAAGAAACGGCAGCTGTGCTTGCATCTGACCGCGAATGTCTCAAAAGCCCCTATATGCAGAAACGAGACACTGCAAAAACAAGAATAATTGTTATTGCGGGCGACAGAGGCCTTGCGGGCGGATATAACGCAAATGTTTTTCGCCTTGCGTCGGAATATCCCGAGGCAGAGTTTATTCCCATAGGTAAGCGCGCTTGCGAAAAATTCGGTCAGCCGCATAATTCATCAGAGCATTTTTCGTTTGAAGAAGCGGCAAAGCTTGCTGATGAGCTTTGCACGGATTTTGCCGCAGGGGAGTTTGATAAACTCGGAATAATATCAACAAAATATAATTCAGTAATGAGTCAGGAAGCTTATATCAAGTGGATATTGCCGCTTGAAAAGGGCGAGAAAAAAGATGCTTCGGGAATGATATTTGAACCCGATTGTCTGACCGTGCTCAACAATGTTGTTCGCGAGTATGTGGCGGGAATAATAACCGTTTGCGCAAGAGAAAGCTTTGCAAGCGAGGTTGCCGCAAGAAGAATGGCAATGGATTCCGCAAGCAAAAATGCGCAGCAGATGATAAATGACTTACAGCTTGAATATAACCGTGCAAGGCAGGGTGCGATCACTCAGGAAATCACGGAAATTGTTGCGGGAAGCGGCAATTAATATGAGGTGATAAATTTGGATAATTTACGAACAGGAAAAGTAATTCAGGTAATGGGCCCTGTTGTTGACGTTCGTTTCAACGAGGGCGAATTGCCTACTATTCATAACGCATTGAAAATTCCCGTTGCAGAAAGAACGCTGACCGTTGAGGTTGCTCAGCATATAGGCGATAACACTGCAAGATGCATTGCGATGGCTTCAACAGACGGTCTTCAGAGAGGCGTTGATGTTATTGATACGGGCGCTCCCATAAGTGTGCCCGTCGGCAGAGAAACTCTCGGCAGAATTTTCAATGTTCTCGGCGATGCTGTTGATAATCAGCCAACCCCTGAAACAGAAGAAAGATGGAATATCCACAGAAGCGCGCCCGATTATGATGAGCTTGCAACAAGCGCAGAAATTTTCGAAACCGGCATCAAGGTTATCGACCTTATCTGCCCCTATTCAAAGGGCGGCAAAATCGGCCTTTTCGGCGGCGCAGGCGTTGGCAAAACAGTTCTTATTATGGAACTTATCAATAATATCGCAAAGCAGCACGGCGGCATATCCGTTTTCACGGGTGTCGGCGAGCGAACAAGAGAGGGTAACGACCTCTATAACGAAATGAAGCAGTCGGGCGTTCTCAACAACACCGCTCTTGTTTACGGCCAGATGAATGAGCCGCCCGGAGCGCGTATGAGAGTCGGCCTTTCGGGTCTCACAATGGCGGAATATTTCCGCGATAAAGAGGGTCAGGATGTTCTTCTTTTCATTGATAATATTTTCAGATTTACTCAGGCGGGCTCAGAGGTTTCTGCGCTTCTCGGCAGAATGCCTTCAGCCGTTGGTTATCAGCCGACCCTTGCAACCGAAATGGGCGCTTTGCACGAGAGAATAACTTCAACAAAGAAGGGTTCGATAACTTCAATTCAGGCAGTTTACGTTCCCGCTGACGACCTTACCGACCCCGCTCCCGCAACAACATTTGCCCATCTTGATGCAACAACCGTTCTCTCAAGAAACATTGCATCTCAGGGCATTTATCCCGCCGTTGATCCTCTTGAATCAACAAGCCGCATTCTTTCACCCGAAACGGTAGGCGAGGAGCATTATGCGGTTGCAAAAGAGGTTCAGAGAATTCTTCAGAGATATAATGAGCTTATGGATATCATTGCCATTATGGGTATGGATGAGCTTTCTGATGACGATAAGCTGCTTGTTCAGCGCGCAAGAAAGATTCAGAGATTCCTTTCTCAGCCCTTCGATGTTTCTGAAAAATTCACAGGTTTCAAGGGTAAATATGTTCCTATCAGCGAAACAATCAGAGGATTCAAGGAAATTATCGAAGGCAAGCATGACAGCCTGCCCGAATCTGCATTCCTTTTTGTCGGAACAATAGATGAGGCTGTTGAGAAAGCTAAGAAGGTATAAAGCATGAATACTTTTAAACTTACCGTTGCTTCGCCCGACGGAAACAAATTCTGCGGAGAAGTTGTGAAGCTTGATGTTCGCGGAACGGAAGGCGAGCTTGCGATTATGGCGGGGCATATCCCGTTTGTAACATCGGTTGTTAAATGTCAGTGCACTCTCTGGCTTGAAAACGATGAAAAAAAGACCGCTTCAACAGACGGCGGCTTGCTGACGGTGGGAACGGACTGTGTTACTCTGCTGTCAGGCTCATTCAAATTCGATGAATAAAATAAAAGACTTGCAAGAGAAATCCTGCAAGTCTTTTTTGTTTATGTTGTTTTTCAGACCCTGAATCAGTATTATCAGAATGCTTCGCCGTCAAAATCAACTGTTCCGTCGGGTGTTATAACTGCGGTATATGTTCCGTCGGGGTATCCGTTGGTGCGGGCATCATACTGAATAACATAGTTTCCGCCTAAAATCTGAACTATCGGAGGCTCTCCGCCGTAGGTCGGGTCTGCCATATCCTTTGAAAGGTTGACTGTCCAAAGAACATTGCCCGAAAGATCGGTTTTCATAACGGCATCAGCGCTCTTGTGAGAAATAAGCAGAATTCCGTCTTCAAGCTTTCTTATTTCTGTTTTTGCGCCAACATATTTAGGCTTTGCGGCATCTTCGCCCGTTTTGGCGTCAATGATATACATACTGCCGTTGGCAACAAGATAAATATGGTCTTTCGTGTAGTCAATAACCGAGCTTGTTGTTTGGTCAAATTCGCGGCTCCAGATCTTTTTGAGGCTTCTGTCATAGCATTCAAGGGTGTAAACCTTCATTGAACTATCAAACACTTCAAGATAAAAATGCTCAAAATCTGCCGAGAAGGTCAGATTTCTTTCAACGGGAAATTCTGATTTGCAGTCAATAACATATCCGCCGTAGCCCGCAAAGAAAAGATATTTTGTGAAGTTTGCGTTGCTCTGGTTATCAAGCTCTGCAATGTAAAACATGCCTTCGTATTGGTCGTAGTCATATTCGCTGCCAGCAACATCGCCGTATTTTGCATATCTGAGCTTGAGGTCATCGCCGAAAATATATCTTGCCATTGAACGTATTTCTTCCATTGAATACATAGGCTTAACGATGTCATAATGGTAAAAATACGAATAGCGGTTAACAAGAATTGTAGGCACGGTATAGCTCTTGCCGTCAACGATGTAGGTGTTTACATCCTCATATTTGCCGTAAAGATAGAGAGAGTCGCCTTCCATAATTCGAGTTTCGCTCTGCTTGCCTTTGATAACAGCATAATCGCCCGTATCAACATAAATTCCTTCGGTGTTTTTAAATGCTTCGTATTCAACGAGCGCAGTGTATTCTTCAGAATTGCTCTCGATGATTTTTGTAACATAGCAAAGGAAGTTTATCTGAGCATCCTTATAAACCTGCGGATATCTCTGCAATGAATTATATGGGGCGCGGAAATAGTCGGTGTCGAAATACTGGATGATAAGCTTTTCAATATCCGAAAGTTCAACGCCTTTGTTTCGCAGCTTAACATTCATCAGACCGAGCGCATTATCTGTTTCAGGCGTAACCTTAACATTCATCGGTGCGGTTGCTTCCGCATTGGGAGCAAGCGCGTCTTTCGAATCAAGAGTTTCGCCTGCAAGAGTATTGCTGCCCTTGTTGTCTTTCTCTTTGTCGAGTTTGGGAACAACGATTATTCCCGTAACAATAAGCGCAACGCATAAAACAGCGGCGATAATGATAACGGGAAGCTTTTTGCCGCTTTTATTTGTTTTGGGTGGCAAGACGGGTTCAACTTTTGTTTCAACATTGAATTTTGTCATACAATAGGGACAAAACTGGCTTTCATTCGGCAATTCTTTGCCGCATTTTTTGCAAAACATAATATCCACTCCTTATGGAAATATTATATCGTTTATTGTTGTTAATTGCAATATATTTACCACTCAACAATACGGCAACCGCCGTTTTCAAGAAGCTCGATGAAATCGTCTGATGCGGCAGCGATTTTGAATGATATTTTCGATCCGCTTCCGCCTATCAGTGAAATCATAATGCCGTCTGCATAAACAACAGTCTGGATTCCCTGCGCTTCGCCTTCACAAATTGCATCAACGATTGAAACGGCTTCGTCGTTATCAACTCCGAGACAGGCGCTTATGGCAATTTCTGTTACCATATCACCGTAAGTAGGGTCGGTATATTCATATGAAACAGAAACGGATGATACATCATCATCCTGAACATTTGCAGAAAGCACACAATTGCTCAGAAAAGCGGTATACATCACATATTCGGCGCCTGAATTCTCTTCATATCCGATCTGAGGCTCTACCATATTGTTCCAGTATTCGTTAATATCAAATCCGCTTCTGTCGGCGCCCATAAGTTTTTCATAATCTGCGTTTGCATCGTTTATTTTTTCACCGAGTTCTTCAAGTGTCATATCAAAAACCGCGCCTGTATCGTTATCGCTGCTTTTGATTGCTCCGCCCGAACCGCCGAAAACATCGCCGAATATCAGAATGAGAGCAAGTAAAAGGCATATGCCGCCGATGATTGCTCTTTTCTTTTTCTCTTTGGGCGGAAGGTCTTTGAATTTAACTTTCTGTTTTTTAGTTTCTGTTACGCTCGGCATAGCAGGTGAGGGTGAAACTTCGGGAACACTGACGGGTGATGCAGAAGCTTCGCTCGGAACGGTTTCTGCTCCGCATCCGTCACAAAATCTTGAATCGTTGTCAATAACCTTGCCGCAATTTTTGCAATTCATTTTAATCGTCCTTTCTTTTTGTATTGCAATTTGATTATATCATTAACAATACTTTTAGTCAATATTTAATGCTTATAGTTTATTTATGAATATATTAATGTTATTGTATAATTATAATGTTATAAATGTAAGGCGGTGTTTAAATGAGCTTTGAAGTTGACTATTATGCTTTGGGTATGCGAATTCGCGCAGCGCGCGAAAAGAAGCATCTTACTCAGGAACAGCTTGGTGAATTATGCTCTCTTTCAACCGCTCATATAGGCCATATCGAAAGGGGAACAAGAACTCCGTCGATTGATGCTCTTTGTGCCGTTTCAAAAGCTCTCGGTGTAAGCACAGACAGCCTTCTGCTTGACAGTTTTGACGGTGGAGATGTGTTTTCTCATCTTTCCGCAGCAATCAAGGGCAAAGACCCCGAAAAGGTGCGCCGTTTTGTTGCAATGGTTAACGCAATGGCCGATAAAATTGATGAAATTTAAAAAATAACGCTGACAGTATTCTACACCGTCAGCGTTTATTTTGTCCTATGCAGCTTGCATAGGACTTTTTAATTTTATTCTGATATAATTTCAATAAGCTCGCGCACATTTGAATAGCGTTTGTTCGGGTCGATGTTTATGCAGGTTTCGATGATTTTTTTCATCTTGCCGCCATACAATCTTTTTGACGGATGCTCGCCCGTGAGCATAACGTTCATAAGAATGCCTAGTGCAAAAATATCCGAGCGGCAATCGGTCTGATTGATTCCGTATTGTTCGGGCGCTGCAAAGCCTGCCGTGCCGATAAAGGCTGTGTCCTGCGGCTGATAACTTTTGAATATTCTTGCGGCATCAAAATCGATGAGTTTAACATCGCCGTTTGAATCAATCATAATGTTTTCGGGCTTGATATCCCGATGGATTATGTTCAGCGAATGAAGAGTGTTGAGCGCTTGGCAAACATTCACAACAATTGAACGGACTCCGTCTTCGGTATACAGTCCGCTTGTGAGAATATCCGCAACGGTTGTTCCGTTGATATATTCTTCAATAACCTCGCAATGAGTGCCTTTGATTTCAACGCTGTAAACTTTCGGCAGATTCGGGTGAGATATGCTTTTCAGTATGTTATATATTGAGGCATCGCCATCAAAACTGAGCCTGACAATTTGTGTGCCGAGCGATTTGTGGCGAAGAACAACGGCGGTTTTGCCGCCTCTTTGTGTGAGCGCCTTGACAAACTCAAATTGCTCTGCCATAATCGAATTGAAATTATTTTGCAAACAATCATCCCCAAGGAGTATTTATATGATAACGAAAACAACAGCCGAGCTTATGGATGAGCTTATGAAAGCCAACAATATCGGCGAATATCTCAAAGAAAACGGTCAGTATATGGTAAGCGAAGAGCTTTCTGCTTATTTATCAAATATACTTGAAAAGAAAGGTTTAGTCAAGTCGGCTGTGATAAAGAAAACCGAAATGAGTGAGGTTATGGGCTATCAGATTTTTTCGGGCGTTCGTAATCCGTCAAGAGATTCGCTGATTTGCTTATGCTCTGCAATGGAGCTTAATGTTGAAGAAACCCAATCATTGCTTCAGATTGGCGGTTTCGCTTTGCTTTATCCAAAAAACAAGCGCGATGCAATAATAATCAACGGAATAAATTCGAGCCTGACTGTTGCAAAGATTAACGAAAATCTTTATGATAACGGCGAAAACACTCTTAATCAATGACACTGCTTTTGCGGTGTCATTTTTTTCTTAAACAAATCTTAATAATTCCCCTGCAACAAAAGTTTCCTGAAAACATACTTAATATATAGCAGCGATGCTCCGCTGTATTTTTAAAAATGCAATCAGGCATTGAAAAGGGGACAAAAAATTATGGAGCTTGGAAGTAAAATCAAAAATCTTGCAATTTTGAGAGATGCGGGTCTGCCCGTGCCAGATTTTGAAACATTTTCTTTTGACGAACTTGTTGTATCAAAAGAAATAATTGAGTCGGCATTAAAAAAATGCAAGGATAAAACTGCGGTTGAAAAAAGCGAAATTCTAAAAAAAGCGGCAAGAGAATCCGTTGAAGTTAATCGTGAAATAAATCTTGACGGAGAGCTTTTTTCCGTTCGCTCATCATCCTGCGCAGAGGATTCGGCTGAAAACAGCTTTGCAGGTCAGTTTGACACTTTTCTCAACGTTGAACGCAAGGATATCAACGAAAAAATCGTTGAATGCGTGTGCTCGCTTTATAACGAAAATGTTCTGACCTATATGGAGCAAAAAGGGCTTGATATGAGCAGCCTTAAGATGAATGTTATTGTTCAGCGTATGGTAAACGCCGATGTTTCAGGTATTCTTTTTTCTGCAAATCCGCAAGGAATTCTTAATGAAAGCGTTATTGTTGTTGGCAGGGGACTCGGCGAAAATGTTGTGTCTGACAGAATAGATACCACCTCATATTATTACTCGCTTACCGATGATATCTATTATTATGACGGCAAAGAAAATCTTCTCAGCGATGAAAAGGTGCATGAGCTTATCGAAACCTCAAAAACCATCTGCGGATATATAGGGAAATATACGGATATTGAGTTTGCAATCGAGAATGATAAACTCTTTATTCTTCAGGCAAGACCCATAACAACTCTTTCTGACGAAAAGCCTCTCATATTCGATAACAGCAACATTGTTGAAAGCTATCCCGGTGTCAGCCTGCCTTTGACGGTTTCTTTTGTTGATATGGTTTTTGCGGGCGTTTTCAAGGATACCGCACGCCGCCTTCTCAAAAACAAAAAAGAGCTTGAAAAGCATTATGATATTCTTGAAAACACGGTTGGCGTTTCAAACGGAAGGCTTTATTATAATCTCAACAACTGGTATGAAGCGATAAAATTCCTTCCTTTCAGCAAAAAAATAATCGCAATATGGCAGGAACTTGTCGGCGTTAAATATAAAGAATACGATTCGGATAAAAGAAAAATCAATCCGCTTGTAAAAGCTTCGGTTTATTTCAACACGGTAACAGAGCTTATCGCAACACCCAAAAACATGAAAAAGCTCAATGATAAATTTGTTGAAATCAAAAATTATGTATATAAGCGATTTGAAGAAGAAATGACGGCATCTGAAATTCTTGAACTTTTTGATAAAATTCAGGATCAGCTTCTTTCGTGCTGGGGTGTAACTCTTCTGAACGACACATATGCATTCATCTTTACGGGCCTTCTCAAAAGCAGGCTCAAAAAGAAATATGAAAACCACGAGGAAATTGCGAATTCATACATTTCGGGTATTTCAAATATCGAAAGCATGAAGCCTGTCAGAGAGATGATATCCGTTGCAATCGAAAAAGAAAGAATGAGCGAATGGGAATACAGAAGGAGAGCGGCTGAATATATTGAGGTTTATGGCGACAGATGCCTCGAAGAGCTTAAGCTTGAAACAGAAACCTTCAGAACCAATCCCGAGCTTTTTGATAAAAAAACCGATGAATTTGCCCGTGATAAAGAGAAGCTTCTTCCGTTTCTTTCGCAGCAGGAGAGTGAGCTTGACATAAAGCAGGATGCCATAACGAAATTTCTCAGCAAAAGATGTATGCTCGGCATAGGCAACAGAGAAATTCAGCGCCTCAACAGAGGCAGAATATTCGGAATGGTCAGAGAAGCGGTTCTTCGCCTGGGCGAAATATATGCAAGAGAGAATTATATAGAAAATAAACGCGATGTTTTTTATCTTACGCTCGATGAGGTTCGTTCTCTTGCCGAAACACCCGCAGATATGAAAGAAACGGTTTATGCAAGAAAGAAAAAATACGAAATGTATGAAATGCTTCCCGCATATTCAAGAATAATTTTCAGCGGAGAGGCGTTTGATAAAAACCACCGCAATATCAATATGACCGCCGCATATCGCGGAAAAGATGAAATGCTCGGCGTGCCTTGCTCAAACGGTGTTGTTGAGGGCGAAGCCTGCGTTGTGACAGATGTTCAGAAGGTAAGCGATGTTAAGAATAAAATACTTATAACAAAAATGACCGACCCCGGCTGGGTGTTTCTTCTTGCACAGGCAAAGGGTGTTGTGAGCGAAAAAGGCTCGCTTCTTTCGCATACGGCCATAATTTCAAGAGAGCTCGGAATTCCCGCGGTTGTTGGCATTGACAATCTGATGTCAACGGTTAAAAACGGAGATATCGTTCGCCTTGACGGCGCATCGGGAATAGTGAAAATCATAAGAAGAGCAGCGGAATAAACAACAATTCCGATTGCAATAATTGAACAAATATGATATAATATGTTCAAATTATGCAGTTAGGGTGATTATAAAATGAAGATAGCGGTTATAAACGGCAGCCCCAAGGGAAAATACAGCATAACTCTTCAGACCGTGCTTTATCTTGAGAAAAAATATCCTCAGCATGAGTTTGAGGTTCTTAACGCGGGTCAGCAGATAAAGGCGCTTGAAAAGAATTTTTCAAAAGCAAAGGATTTGCTCGAAAGCTCTGATGCTGTTATTTTTTCTTATCCCGTATACACATTTTTTGCTCCGTCACAGCTTCACCGTTTTATCGAGCTTATAAAATCAAACGGAATTGACCTTAAAGATAAATATGCAACTCAGGTTTCAACATCAAAGCATTTTTATGATATAACGGCGCATAAATACATTGAAGAAAATGCACTTGATATGGGCATGCGCTATATACGCGGCCTTTCGGCAGATATGGAAGATTTGCTTGAAGAAAAGGGCAGGAAAGATGCCGAAAAATTCTTTGAGTTTTTCATCTGGTCGGTTGAAAACGGGGTTTATACCATTGCTTCTCAAAGCGAAAATGAATATATTCAGGTAGCTGCAACAGCAGCTCCCGAAAAAGGCGAAAAGAAGACCGATAAGGATGTTATAATCCTTACCGATGAAACAAATCCCGATTCAAATCTGAGCGCGATGATCAATCGATTCCGCAATGTTTTCGGCTATAAAACCCGAATTGTTAATATTTCCGAATATCCGCTTGCGGGAGGCTGTCTGGGGTGTTTCCGCTGTGCGGTAAGCGAAAAATGTGTTTATAAAGATAATTTTGACACTTTCCTTCGCGAAAATATTCAAAAAGCTGATGCCATTGTTTATGCATTCACAATTTCAGATCATTCAATGGGGTCACGCTTCAAGATGTATGATGACAGAAACTTCTGCAATGGTCACAGAACGGTAACCGTCGGAATGCCTGTCGGCTATCTTGTTTCGGGAGCTTATTCGAGCGAAAACAACCTGAAAAATGTTATAGAGGCAAGATGCGAAACGGGCGGCAACTTCCTTTCTGGCGTTGCAACAGACGAAAAAGACACAGACGGTCAGATTGATATTCTTGCCAAAACTCTTGCTTTTGCGCTTGAAACAAAACATACCGTGCCACAGAATTTCTGGGGAGTGGGCGGAATGAAAATCTTCCGTGACCTTATTTATCAGATGCGTGGAATGATGCGCGCTGACCATAAATTCTATAAAAAGCAGGGAATTTATGATTTTCCGCAGAAAAACAAGGGCAAGGCTATGCTTATGTATGCCGTAGGCGCTCTGCTTTCAAGCGAAAAAATTCTTTCGAAAATGGGCAACAGAATGAACGAAGGTATGCTTATGCCCTACGAGCAGATTCTCAAAAAGATGGATAAATAATTGCAATTTTCGATACGGGAGACATATTATGAAAAAAACACTTGCGCTCATTCTTTCTGCTGCCGTGCTTTTATCTTTTGCAGCCTGCAGCAAAAAAGACAATGAAGAAACCATTCAAGAAACTGCTGATTATTCAGAAACTTCAACATTGGCAGTATACGAAGAAAAGATTACTCTTCCGATTGAAGGAACAACATCTTCATTTGCTGCCAATAATGATGAATCAACAGCCGCTGTTTCGGCTGAATCGGATAATCCTGAAGAATGGTCGACGGCAAAAATAATTGATGTTTATAAAAATGCGGCTGCCAAAACTCATCCCAAGGTAAAATCTGCGCACGGCATAGACCTTAAAAGCATTTCTGTCAACAACGGACAGTATGAAGGCCTTTTTGAATTTATAACGCCGATAATGTCAAAGCTTCTGGCGAATAATTCAACCGAAAAAGACGGAATCACTGGCGGATACAAAAACCTTGTTGAAGGTGATGTTGCTTCGGCAAAGGCTTATAAAAGCGGAAATAACATTGTTGTTGAGCTTGTTATGAAAAATCAGACCTCAGGGCCCAGAGAAGATGCGCTCAGCGGAAGCGTCGGCCACGCAATAACTGCAGTGGGAGATATCGGCGTTGTTGTTGACGAGATGAAAGACCTTGGTCTTCCCCTTGAATTGAATGAAAAAGGAACGGGAATTTGTTATACAAATCCAACGGTCAAAGTTCTTATAAACGGCAACGGCGAAATAATCAACGGAACATGGCGATACACCGTTGATATCAGGCTCAATGATTATAAGGCTTTCGGCAAGGATGTTAAAACAACATCTGTTGTTATGGATAACACGCTTACCGTAAACGGCGGTTTCAAAAAATAAACCAAGGCTTGCAAAGGGATTTTTCCGATGCAAGCTTTTTTTATGCTTGGTTGATTTGAGACAAACAATTCTGCAGGGGACTGGTTCCCGTCCCGAAAACATCAAACAGTAATTATGTTTTCTGAATATTGTTGTCAAACCGCTTGATTTTTCGGGTGTAATGTCGTAAAATTTTAAAAGAATAATCGGCAGGAGGAGAAAGTATGTTTACTGCAATTATCGCAAAATTCTTATCAATACTTATGGCTGTTATTATGTTTTTTGCAACGGTGTTCGGCTTTTTCAAACCTTCAACAACCAAAGCTCCAAAAAATTATTATGACAGCGAAATAAAAAATGTTATTTATCTCATAGGCGACGGTATGGGATTCAACCATCTTGAAAAAACCAAAAAAGAGAGAAACACAACTCTTGTTATGGATGATTTTCAGATTAAAGGCAGCTCAATGACACGCTCTTTTTCAGATGAAACAACAGACAGCGCCGCAGGCGGAACAGCTCTTGCAACCGGCGTCAGAACAAGCAACGGCAGAGTGGGCGTATATTATATCGATGAAGAAGACAGAATTTTCCATCCCAAAAACCTTACCGAACTTTGCGCTGAAAACGGTATGATGACGGGTGTTATAACAACCGATGAAACCTCGGGCGCAACTCCCGCATCGTTTTCTGCTCATTCGGCAGACAGAGATAACACTGAAGAAATAACTGAAGATCAGCTTGCTTCGGATATTGACCTCATCTGGGGTCATTCAAACGGCGTTGCAACCAAAGCAGCCGCAGAAGAAAACGGCTTTGAGTTTGTTGAGACCTATAGCGAAATGATGGCTCTCGAATCGGGAAGCAGAAGCTTTGCTCAGTTCGAAAATTCGCTCTGGACTCTCGAACAGTCGGATGAATCAACCCCCAATCTTGAGCAGATGGCGGTTAAAGCCGTTGACCTTCTTGATGATACCGATGAAGGCTTCTTTCTTATGATTGAAGGGGCTCATATCGATAAGCATTCTCATAATAATGATGATGAAAAAATGACAGAAGCTCTTCTTGAGTTTGACAAAACGATTGAAGCAATGCTCGAATACGCCCAAGCAGACGGCGAAACCCTTGTTGTTATTACCGCTGACCACGAAACGGGCGGAATAACTTTTGGCGAAGATTCATATTCTTTCACAACCGGCGACCATTCTTCTGCAAATGTGCCCGTTCTTGTTTACGGCTCTGAAAAGCTTATCGCATCGGGCGAAACACTCAACAACTATGAAATTCCGATAAGAATTTCATATATTCTCGGATTTGGGAAAAAGGATTTGCCCGCAGCGGTTGTTAACAAAGCTTCATAAATAATTTATGACCTCCGGTAAAGCCGGAGGTCATATTTTTTTGATGATCGCTTGTTTGATTTCAATTTTCTGCATATAATGCGTTGCGGATTCTGTCAGGATAATCTGTCATAAGCAGATCTGCGCCGGATTCTGAAAGCATTTTTGCGTCCTCGGGTTTGTTAACCGTCCAATATTGAACCGAAATTCCATATTTATGAGCGTAATCAATAAACCCTGTTTGACCGAGATTTGCAACAAGAAGTTTGCCGTCATCCCAATAATACGGCATTTGCAAAGCGGCAAATTTGATTTTTTCGTTGCTCAGATCATCATTTCTTGTGTAGCAACCGTAGAAATCAACAATTTCGAACGGATTTGCGGCTCTGTTTATTTTTCCTTCGTAGTTATTATCGATATAAACCGAAACATCAGGCCAGAAGCTTGCAAGAATAACACGGTCTGCAAGGTTATATTCTTCCATAAGTGCGTAAATTCCGTCAACAATCTTCGGCGCCCAGGGATGAGGATACTTCAGTTCGATGATATATCTGAATTTCCCTGGAGCTTCTGTTTCAACACATTTGAAAACATCCTTCAGCGCCGTGATTCTGATTTCATCGGGAATCTGCTCTCCGCGCAAACCTCTGTAAGGATAACTGTTGCCTGATTTGAAATTTTCGCCCATATTAAGGCCACGAAGCTCATCATATGTTTTCGAAAAAACGGCGGTGTTGTTTTTGCCGAAGTGTTCTGCACTGTTGCTCATTTCATCGAGAAAAAGGCTGTGGTACAGCACAATTTCACCGTCTTTTGTAAGTTGAACATCCATTTCTATTATTGCAGAATCAGTTGAAGCGTAAATGAGGTTTGATTTTATTGCCATCATTGTGTTTTCGGGGGCAGCGCCTTTGCCGCTTCTGTGTGAAGAAATGAGGGTGTTGCCGTAATCGGGAAGAAAATAATTCCCCGTGTCTTTGTTCAAAACCTGCGGCTCTTTGGGCACGGGTGCGCTGAATGAACTCAGGCACATAAGCCCCGCAACAACAAACAAGACGGTTTTTCTCATAAACATATAAAATATACCGTAGATTGTCTGAAACATTTTCTCTCTCCTGTTTGCAAAAATTGAATTACATATGGATTTTATCACTTTTTGTTTGAACAATCAACAAGTTTAAACCATCGTTCTTTCGGATTTTCTGTTTTTGTGTCTGCAAAATTTTGTTGTCAAAAAGTTGACATTAACAGTTTGGTTTCAGCGATGTCTGTTCAAAATAATTGTCTTCGTTTCGTTTGCGGCAAAGTCAAGGTGCTGTTCTTCTCCGCCGTATACGCTGACTTTAATTGTCTGTGCCTTGTCACTTGTGATTGTAAGCGTGACGGTGTCGCTGTTCCACTCAAGGTCAACTTCTGCATTTGTTCTGGCTCTCAAACCTTTGATGCTGCCTTCGTTCCATTCTTCGGGAAGAGCAGGCAATGCTTCAATCACGCCGTCGTTTGAATACAGAAGCATTTCGTTTATGATTCCGATGGTGCCGAAGCTTGTGTCTGTGCAGAATACGCCCCAGCCGTCATGAGTGTTGTGGTCAGTCATCATAGAGGTGTAATAAATATTATCGCTCATAAGGGTATAAAGAGAGTTGTATACCGAATCCGCATTCTTGAGCCTTGCGGCAACAAGCGCTTTGTGTACCCAACCGTGAGAAGCAATATCATCTTCACCTTCATTTTCTCTGTTACGGTTTGCAATAGCCTGATTACAAGCATCTGTGAGCGCCTGATAACCCTGAGTTTCAAATGCGGGCCATGCGGCATAAAGATGGCTGATATGACGGTGTTTGTTGTTTTCTTCATACTCATCCATTGCCCATTCACAAAGCGCACCCGATTCATCGTATTCATAATCGGGAAGAAGCTCGCTCAAAGCCTCCCACTTTGCAATTCGTTCTTCATAGCCTTCTGACTTGACAACATTTTCCATATTGATTGTCATTCGCAGACCGTCTCTTGCGGCGGATATATCCATTGTTGCGTTGGCGGTAATCGTTGAAGTATAACCCAACGGTGCGTTTTCGGGTGAATAAGAGGGGATGATAATATATTTTTCGCCTTCTTTAAGTTCGGTTTTGCCTTCGCTATAACAAGCCTTGCCGTTTATGTCGGTATAGTATTCGGGAGTGCAGAGCTGTTCCCAGAAGTTTGACTGCTTTGTAAGCAAGGGCAAAAGAATGTCTTTTTCAAGGTCAAGTTCTTCACCGTTGAATTCTATTGTTGTGTTTCCGTAGCACTGCCAGAATTCATAAATGGGCATAAGCAGCCAGCTTGCACCCGCATTCCAGTACTGGAAAGGATACCACTTGTCATATTCGACCATCATGGCACGGTCACCGTCGGTGTTGACGGGCACCTGAATTGCATCTGTCATACCGTAAGTTTTGGCGGCGTCTTCTTCCCAATCGGGAATCTGTTTGAGCACAAATTTGATATATCCGATGCCTGCATCGTAAATGTTGCCCGTGTTCATACCTGCTGACTGCAAATTGACATTGGCATCCATTGTGTATATGCCTCTCCAGCCGGAGTTCCATTCGCCCGTCCACATACCGCAAAGCCTTGAGAAGGTTGAACCTGCACAGCAAATCTGAGCGTATCTTCCCTGATTGTATGCACGCTCAATCATAGCTGTTTCAAGTTTTTTGCTCTGCTGCTGAAGAGCAATAAGGTGTTCGTTGGAAAGGTTTTCGAAGTCGCTTTCTCCCAAGTCAAATTTAACCGCATTGAATAAAGCCGACTGTTTTTGCGCATGAGGTGCAAGAGCTTTGTCATAGCTGAACTTGCCGTCAACGGTATATTTTTCGGCAACGGCGGTTGTGTGGCTGTAAAGTTCATCTAAAAGTGCATAGCTTTCCGCATCCTTGAAGTCCTCAAACCTGCCCATATTGTGAGTGCGGTCGGATTTGGTTATAAGATAAACCTCGGATGCATCTGAAATCTTTATGGCAACGTTCTCATCTTTTGCAACGTTTTCGGTGTCGTTTGTTTCATCAAGAACAACTCTCTCTTTTTTGCCGTCAACAACAATTACCTTTGTCAGACCGCAGTAGCCGCCGTCTTTGAGTTCGCTGTTTTCGTAAGAGGGGTAATGAGCTATCTGTGCTATATAGTTGCAGTTTTCATCAACAAGTTTTTTATACTGCATGTTCACTTCGTCGCCACGTCCGAAGCCTCTCATTGAATAGCAATCATCGATTGAAAGTGTCATGTTGATTTTTGCGCCAAGGCTTGATTTTGAAATTCTGGTGATTGTAACGTTGTCTTC
>JAZLBI010000130.1:0-2337 GCA_045613625.1 Acutalibacteraceae bacterium
GTATGGCTTGAATTCGTTCCCGTTTCATACATAAAGAGTTTCAAAATCTTCCCCGATTATATCAACGGAACTGTCACAATTTCAGCGGTTGTTGAAGGCGAAGGAGAGCTCACTGTTTCGGCATCATACGAAGGCAAGGCAATGGGCAGCTTCACAAAGAAAGCAAAAGCAACCGTTACAGGTGAAATCAAACTTGGCGAAATTCATCTTTGGGAAGTTGGTTGCGGCAGACTTTATAACCTTGAACTCACTTTCGGCGAAGATAAAGTAAAAAGTTATTTCGGCTTAAGAAATGTTGAACTTGACGATTATAAATTTCTTATCAACGGCAAATCTGTTTTCCAGAGGCTCGTTCTTGACCAGGGCTTTTATTCGGAAGGAATCTATACCGCTCCCTCAGATGAAGCTCTCGAAAATGACATCAAGCTTTCTCTTGCAGTCGGCTTCAACGGAGCAAGGCTTCATCAGAAAGTGTTTGAAGAAAGATTCCTTTATCATTGCGACAGACTCGGCTACATCGTATGGGGCGAACACGGCAACTGGGGTCTTGACCATTCAAAACCCGACGCACTCGGTGCTATGCTCCCCGAATGGTGCGAATGCGTTGAAAGAGATTTCAACCATCCTTCAATAATCGGTTGGTGCCCCTTCAACGAAACATGGGATTTTGCAGGCAGAAGGCAAAATGACCTTGTAATTTCAACAATCTATAAGGTCACGAAGCATATGGATGAAACCAGACCCTGTATTGACACAAGCGGCAACTTCCACACCATCACAGATATCTTCGATGTTCACGATTATGAGCAGGATTATAATATTTTCAAAGAGAATTACGATAAGCTTATGACAGAAGGCATTCTCTATGAAAGATTCCCCGACAGACAGATGTACAGCGGCAAGGGCTGTGCATGGGTCAGCGAATACGGCGGACTTCAGTGGTCAAACGGCGACAGAGGCGATGCCTGGGGTTACGGAAACGCTCCCAAAACAGAAGAAGAATTTATCGAGAGATATGCAGGTCTTACCGATGCCCTTCTCGATAACTACAGAATGTTCGGCTTCTGCTACACTCAGCTTTACGATATCGAGCAGGAACAGAACGGTCTTTATTATTATGACCGCACTCCCAAATTCGACCCTGAAATTTTCAGAAAAATCAACAGCCGAAAGGCTGCAATCGAAGATTAATTGCTTCAAATATATTGACTTTAAAAATATTATGTGATATCATTTATAACAATGAAAAATTTACGGAGGTTGCATCATGAAACACATCAAGACTCTTGAAACCCGTAATCTTTGTGAAAGCGCAAAGAACGGCGGCTGCGGCGAATGCCAGACATCATGTCAGTCAGCTTGCAAGACCAGCTGCGGTATTGCTAATCAGCAGTGTGAAAGCACTCAGAGAAAAGACAAATAATTAAACGGAAATGCTGCCCTAAACGGCGGCATTTTTTGTGTTATTCCTAAGGAGCATTTATGATACATCAGTATAAACTCGGCGGATATAATATCGTGCTCGACATTTGCTCGGGTTCCGTTCATGTTGTTGATGAAATCGCTTATGATATAATCGCAATGTTTGAAGAAAACGATAAAAACGCCGTTATCAACGAAATTTCAAAAAAACACAGTGATATATCCCTCGGCGATATCGAAGAATGCTATGAGCAGGTTGCTTCTCTCAAAGAAAGCGGCAAGCTTTTTGCGCCCGAAACCTTCGAGCCTATGGCAGGCCATCTCAAACAGAAAACCGCAGGCGTTGTGAAAGCTCTTTGTATGCATATCGCTCACACCTGCAACCTCAACTGTTCATATTGTTTTGCAAGCCAGGGCAAATACCACGGTGAAAGAGCGCTTATGAGCTATGAAGTTGGCAAGCGTGCGCTTGATTTTCTTATTGAAAATTCAGGCACAAGGCGCAACCTTGAGGTTGACTTCTTCGGCGGCGAGCCTCTTATGAATTTTGATGTTGTGAAACAGCTTGTGGCTTACGCAAGAAGCATCGAAAAAGAACACGGCAAGAATTTCCGCTTTACGCTCACAACAAACGGAGTGCTTATCGATGACGATGTTATTGATTTTGCAAACCGCGAAATGAGCAATGTTGTGCTCAGCCTTGACGGCAGAAAAGAAATTCACGACCGCTACCGTGTTGACTTTGCAGGCAACGGAAGCTGGGAGAAAATCGTCCCGAAATTCCAGAAGCTTGTTGAAGCAAGAGGCGGAAAGAATTATTATATGCGCGGAACATTCACCCACGCAAACCCCGATTTTCTCAAAGATATTCAGCAGATGCTCGACCTCGGTTTCAATGAGCTGAGCATGGAGCCT
>JAZLBI010000131.1:0-2207 GCA_045613625.1 Acutalibacteraceae bacterium
GGTCTGCCTTTCAATGGCACTTTCCGCATCGGCTTATACAAGCCAGTATGTTTATGACCCTGAGTATAATCTTTCCGACAGCGAGCTTTATGAACTCAATAACTATGCCGCAGGCATAGAAAACGAAAGCGGTTATGCTCTCATTTTCTGCATCATCTCCGATAACGGCGGTATGTCAAACGCTGAGTTTGCCGAAGAAGCATATTACAGCTACACAGATTCGGAAAATGCAGTTGTTTTCGTTCATAATGAAACGGAAAAGGTCTATAACTACTACATTGCAGGCGATGAAAACGGAGCTTTCAGTGATGCAGTTATTGATGCAATGAAAACAGCTTACGACACAAACGAAAGCTACTACGGCGGCATTATGGGCTTCTATGCGGCTGCGGAAACAGCACTTGAAGCACCTGCTTATAACACCGCACCCATAGGCGGCAATGCGGTCACAAACGCTCCCGGTTCCTATGTAACCGAGTTTGAAAAGGTTGAAAGAACTCTTCCTCTCGTTGTTGACCAGGCAAACATCATTCCCGATGACGTTGAGCCCGCACTTATCGCAAGATGCAATACAATAGCGGAAGAATACAAAATGGAAGTTGCAATCGTTACTGCTTCCGATTTCGGCGGTCTTATCGCAGAGGCTTATGCCGATGATTTCTATGATTTCAACGGCTACGGCTACGGTGAAAACGATGACGGTATGCTTGTTGTCTATAAACCCGGTGAAGAAGGCGAAAGAGAAATCTGGATTACAACTCACGGCAACGGCTCGTCTGTTTTCTTCCAGGGTATCCGTGAAGGCATCATTGCCGATATGAAGGATTACCTCATTGCAGAAGATTACGAAAAAGCATTCAATATGTATCTTGACAGAGCTGAAGAACAGCTCAAACCCGGCACTCCCGTTATCTGGCTCTTTGTTCTTGCAGCTATCGGTGCGGTTGTGGGTCTGCTTATCACAGGCTCAATGACAGCAAAGAATAAGAGCGTTATTGCCCAGAATCAGGCTAAGGTTTATACCCGTCAGGGCAGTATGAACGTTACGGGTGCACAGGATGTGTTCGCATATTCATTTGTCAAAACAACACCCAAGGCACAGAATAACACTACTGACAGCTCAACCCACACAAGTTCGTCGGGCAGAACACATAGCGGTTCGGGTGCAAAATTCTAAGGAGTGATTATATATGGCACTTTTTGATATGTTCAAAAGCAAAGCGGAAAACGCTATTAAAAAGAGCGTCAATACAGCCGTAACACAGGGCTTTAATAAGGCTGCATCCGCAGTCGGCAATCTCGGTAATAAAAAAGAAAAGATTGTTTTCAGAAATCTGCCCTCAACTTTTGAAGAGTTTGCTTCTCTGCCTCAGGCTGCTCTCTCAACTCCCTTTGACACAGCCGCAATGACAGTTCTTGCCTTCTGTTATTATCCGCAGAACAAAGACCTTGCTTTGCAGATGGTAAATTACCTCAGAGGTCCGAGACCGTTAAGCGGCGGAGATATATCCTTCATCGCAGACAGATTCCGTGACAGCGATTATGTTCCCCGTTCATATTTTGAAGGCTCAACTCCCGCAAACGATTACACACCTGCCGAGCCTTACACAATAGTTGTCAGCGAAAATCCTTATTCGTATCAGAATGAGGGATATGCAACGCTTTATATCACATCGGGCGGTGCAGACAGTCCCCGAAGCGTTCAGATGCGCAAGGCAAAGGACGGTAAATGGTATCTCTGGGAACAGTTCATTCTCGTCGGTATCCGTCAGCCCGAAAGCTCAAATCCCTGGGCATAACGGGAGGTGAAACATATGGAAAACATTAACTCAATTCAATTTGACGGTCGTTTTAATACCGAAGTGATGCAGGGTACATATAAACTGTTTACAGAAGTTAAGTTTACAGCAATTCTTAATATTGAGATTGCAGACCCTGATAAATTCAATACTATGTTCGGCGGTCAGCTTCCCGTTGACCTTATTAAAAATGATGCATCACGTGTTGCTGAAATGACCTTTACAAAAATGTTTGCGGAAGGCTGCTCTGTTGACGAACTGAAATACAAGGCAGACACACAGGCTGATTTGATTTTGCAGGACTTCGCAATTGCAGGTTGGGAAGCAAGAGCAGGTATCAGAGCCACCGCAATAAATAATGTGATTGTTGCAATCGACCCTCAGACCGAAAAAATGCTTTCAACTATG
>JAZLBI010000132.1:0-58042 GCA_045613625.1 Acutalibacteraceae bacterium
CTTACAAGCAGAGGGTCACAGGTTCGAGCCCTGTTGTTCCCACCATTTGGCCCGGTAGTTCAGCTGGTTAGAACGCTAGCCTGTCACGCTAGAGGTCGACGGTTCGAGCCCGTTCCGGGTCGCCATTGAGTGACCTGTAATATTCGTATTACAGGTCATTTCTATGCCTCTGTAGCTCAGTTGGTAGAGCAGTGGACTGAAAATCCACGTGTCGTTGGTTCAATTCCGACCGGAGGCACCAAATTTGCGGATGTAGCTCATCTGGTAGAGCGCCACCTTGCCAAGGTGGGGGGAGCGAGTTCGGGCCTCGTCATCCGCTCCATTTTTTTTGGCATAAAATATGCCGAAAGCGCATAAGTTAATAATGTGTGGTGCCATAGCCAAGTGGTAAGGCACGAGTCTGCAAAACTCTGATTCCCCGGTTCAAATCCGGGTGGCACCTCCAGAAAAAAGCAAGTCATTCGACTTGCTTTTTTTTATTTTTAATTGTAAATTAAAATTTGATATGATATAATTAAGACATAAAGATTTCAGTGAGGTGCGTAATGGAAAATAAAAAAATCAGATTCGGAATTGTAGGAACGGGAGTGATTGCTCACCGTTTTGCTCAGGCGATAAAAAACGTTCAAAATGCAGAGCTTGTTGCCGTTGCATCGCGAACAAAAGAAAATGCAGAGAAATTCGGCGATGAGTTTGAAATTCCGCTCAGATTTGACAGCTATGAAAAAATGGCTTGTTCCGATTCTGTTGATGCCGCATATATCGCTGTTCCGCATTCGGGTCATATCGGTTGTTCGTGTCTTATGATGAAAAACGGCAAACACGTGCTTTGCGAAAAGCCGATGGCGGTTAATCTGCGAGAAGCGGAAGAAATGTTCCGCTGCGCAAAAGAAAACAATGTTCTTCTTATGGAAGCAATGTGGGCACGGCTTGTTCCCGGCACAATTAAAATGCTTGAAATCGCAGAAAGCGGTCTGCTCGGCGATATACTCGGAGTTGAGGGAAAATTCTGCTATACGATGGATGAAGATGAAATGGATCATCATGTTTTCAATCCCGAAAACGGCGGCGGATCTCTTCTTGATGTCGGCGTTTACGGCCTTAACTTTGCAAGCTGGTATCTCGGAAAAGATGTTGAAGAAATCAACGCACAGTCTGATATGTATAACGGTGTGGATAGTCATACCTGCGCTCTTCTTAAATATAAGAGCGGTGCAATTGCAGATATATCGAGCGCAATTCTGCTCAGAAAGCCCAACGAAGGCTATGTTTACGGCAGCAAGGGCTATGCTCGTCTGCGCAGATTCTACGCTCCGCAGGAAATCGAAATATTCCTTAACAACGGCGAAACGCAAACAATATCCGTTCCTTATGCGGGCAACGGTTTCGAGGAGCAGATTGCCCATTTCAGTGAATGCGTTATCAACGGACTGAAAGAAAGCCCGATTGTGACACAGGAGCAGACGCTTTATATTACGGATCAGATGGATAAAATCCGAAAAATCACAGGTGTTGAATATCCGCAGGATAAATAATTTTTGTTAAAGCATCGGAATGAAAAATTTCGGTGCTTTGTTGTTTTAATAATCTTGATATTAGTAAACAGCTGTGATAAAATGTATCGTATAAAATAAATTCCGTATTTGAAACGGATCGGAGGATAAACAATGAAAACCTATGATGTAATCATTATCGGTGCGGGCAACGGCGGCCTTGCTGCGGCTGCAACCTGCGCGAGAGAAGGTCTTTCAACTCTTCTTCTTGAAAGGCACAACATCCCCGGCGGCTCAGCTTCTTCGTTTGTTCGCGGAAGATTTGAGTTTGAACCCTCTTTGCATGAGCTTGCAGGTGTCGGCGCTCCGGATAAATCAGGCCAGATTGAAGATATGTTTGACCGTATGGGCGGCGATGTTGATTGGTGCACTCACGATTCAACATTTCGTCTTATTGTTCCCGCAAAAGAAGGGGATAAGGATGCTTTTATCAACGAAAACGGCGTAAGCGTTACGGTTGATGCCCGTATGCCCGTAGGTTTTCAGAATTTCGCAAGAAAGCTTAACGAGATTGTTCCGGGCTCATATGACAGCTGTATGGCGGCTTTTGACCTTTCAACCCGTATGTTCAAGGCTTTTGAATGCATGGATGATCTCTCGAAGCTTCCCGGCAGCGTCAAAGATGTTCCCGACCTTATGCGTATGATTTCTCACACAATGAAGGAAGGTCTCGATGCCCTCGGAATGCCCAAGAAGGCTCAGGATATTTTCAACACCTATTGGTGCTATATGGGATCGCCCGCATCGCAGTTTGACTTTCTTTATTATATGGCTGTTCTTCACAGTTATGTTAAGAACGGAACAGGCATTCCTCGCCTTCGCAGCCACGAAATGAGCCTTGCTCTCGATAAGGTTATCCGTGACAACGGCGGAGATATCTGGTATAACTCCGAGGTAACAAAGGTTATTATGAAGGACGGCAAGCCCGCAGGCGTTGTTATCAACGGTGAAAAAGAGGTTTACGGCAAATATTTTGTCTGCAACTCATATCCCTATGCAGTGTTCAAAGATTTGTTTGATAAAAAGGATGTTCCCGAAAAGCAGTTCAAGATGCTCAACTCAAGAAAGACTGCCGCAACTCTCACAACCGTTTATCTCGGAATGAATAAAACAAAAGAAGAGCTCGGAATCAAGGATTATTCCGTGTTTATCGCTCCCGATTCGGATTCCGATAAGCAGTTTGAAGCCGCTCAGGGCTATTTCAGCGGCTATTGCATCATCAACTGCCTCAACGAAATTATTCCCGATTGCACACCTGAAGGCACAAGCCAGCTTTTCCTTACAACAATGACATTCGGCGATGTTATGAAGGATGTTAAGCCTCAGGATTATAAGAAGTTCAAAACCGAAATTGCAAGAGATATGATTGAAACCTGTGAAAAGGCTCTCAATATTTCAATAACACCTTATATCGAAGAGATTGAAATTGCTCTTCCTCCCACCTTTGCCCGCTATCTCAACACACCTCTCGGCACTCCCTACGGCTATATGCTTGAGAAATGGGACAGCATGATTCCCCGCACCGTGCAGTACGACAAAGATCAGCCGTTTGATAACTTCTTCTTCTGCGGCGCAACTCAGGAGAGAGGCGACGGCTACGGCTGCGCTTATTATACAGGCGAAAAAGCAGGCGGAATCGTTGTGAAGAAGATGAAGGAGGGCAAATAAGATGGCAAACAATTTCAAATCGCTCAAAGCGAAAAAATTTCTTTCAATGCTGTCTGACAGACAGAACAGATTCGAAGCCTCATCGGCAGAATTTCCCGCTTTTTCAGATCAGGCATCGGTTATCGCAAAGGCGCTTCATCCCAAGCGTCAGTATCTTAAGGTTGCCGCCGTTACCGATATGGCAGAGGATTGCAAGAGCTTCACTCTTGTTCCCGACCCCGAAAAGGGAACGGAAGCCCTCGCTTGGTTCGGCGCAGGCAAATATCTTACCGTTTTTGAAACAATTGAGGGTATGCCCGTGACAAGAGCATATTCGATTTCATCCTCGCCCAAGGATTCTCTTGAGGGCAAATATGTGCTCACAATCAAGCTTGTTGAAGGCGGACTTGTTTCGCGCTATATTTTTGATACATGGGAAGTGGGCACAAGCGTTGAGGTTTCTGCTCCTTCAGGCAACTTCGAATATCAGCCTCTGCGCGATGCCAAGAAGGTTATCTGCCTTGCGGGCGGCAGCGGCATAACACCCTTCGTTTCAATGGCGAATGCAATTGCCGACGGCGATGAGGATTTTGAAATGACTCTTCTCTACGGCAGCAGAACTTATGAAAATATTCTTTTCCGCGATGAACTTGATGCGCTTGCCGAAAAATGCGATAAAATCAAGGTTGTTCACGTTCTCAGCGACGAAAAGAAGAAGGTTAAGGGAACCGAAAAAGGCTTTATTACCGCTGAACTTATCAAGAAATATGCCCCCGAAAACGAGGCATACTCAGTGTTCCTTTGCGGACCTCAGCAGATGTATGAATTTGTTGATAAGGAACTTGAAAAACTCGGCCTTGAGAAGAAGTATATCCGCCACGAAATGTTCGGCGAATTCCATAATCCTTCAACCCAGCCCGATTATCCCTCGGATGTTCCCGAAACTGTGAGAATAACTGTCACAATTCAGGATAAAACCTATATCATCAAGGGTTCGTCTAATGATTCGGTTATGCAGACCATCGAAAAGAACGGCCTTGCAGTGCCCGCAAGATGCCGAAGCGGCGAATGCGGTTTCTGCCATTCGCATCTTCTTTCGGGCAAGGTTTATGTGCCCAAGCATCTTGAATACCGCCGCCTTGCAGACTATAAGTTCGGTTGCATTCATCCTTGCTGTTCGTTCCCGCTTACGGATATTGAAATCAATGTTCCCGCGGCAAAATAAATAAAAAAAGGCTCGGAGTGATGATGTCACTCCGAGCTTTTGCATTATATATCCGCATCCGTTATTCTTTCAATTTCAATCGATTCCGTATAAATTTCTCTCGGGTTGTTTTCGTCAAGAATAATGAGCCTTCCGCCTCGCTCCTGACCGTAGGTGAAATATCCTGCGCCGAGGGTCTGATAAAGGTCTATACCGTCAATGTTTATGCGAAAATCGTTGATGTGGTCGTGGCCGAAGAATGCCGCAACAATATCGCCCGTCTTTTTCCAGCTTTCAAACTGCCTTCTGTGGTTATATTCCATATGAGGCGGACAGGGCTTTTCTCTTATTCTGCCTTCAAGTATTTCGTGGCCGAATTTATAATAATTACAATCGCGGCTGAAGGTGTAATCATTATCCGCTGTCACATCCTCAAAGCCGTCAAGCTCCTGCTGAACGGGGATATGCTGAAAAAGAATTGCGGGCAGGGGATTGCCACCGTTTTCTTCTTTGAGCTCTGCCGCACGCTTTTCATACCAGTCGATCTGGTCATCGTGAACGCAGTCGTAGCAAAGTCCGCCTTCAGGGCTTCTCTGATAATCGTTTGAGTCGATAAGCCAGATTGCAAAGGCATCCTTATCGCTTTTGCTGTTTTTGATTGTCACACAGCAGTTGCCGCAGCCGTAAACATCGGCATCGTTGAGGTTTGAACGGCAGTTTTTATATTCCATATATTGCATCATCTGAAACTCGGTGTGAAAGCCTTCTTCGCCGTCGTGATTGCCGAAAACAACGCATAGAGGGATGTTTCTCTCTCTTATCGGTGCGGTTATTCTTCTAATTGTGTTCTGAACAAAATTATAGGTAAATTCCTGCCAGTAACCGCTGATGTTGTCGCCGCCGAAAACAACAAGGTCGGGTTTCGTTTTTTCAACAAGCTGTTCGATAACATTTATTGTTTCTTTGTCGCAGGCTATGGGATTTTCGGGGTTGGGGTCGTCATCCATTTCAGGCTCAACATTGTGAATGTCTGTTATGTGAAGAATTCTGAATTTGCCGTCTTCGCCGAATCTGAGCGGAGCAGGCTTTTCTCTTCTGAATTTTGCTGAGCTGAATTTATGGGGCGCACCCATCGCGCCGAGACAGGGGAGAGCAAGACCTGCAAAGAATGATCTGAGAATTATGTTCATAATAAAAACTCCTGATGATTTTTGTGTATTATAACACATTTATGAACTGATTTTCAACATAGTGTTTGACATTAATATACAAAAATGATATATTATATATATTATTATAAAAAATATAAAAAGGAGATTTTTTATGGCAGGTTTAACAGGCAAGGTTAAATCGCTGTTTACGGAAATCAAAAACCATTGGAATACTCCCGCTGAGGGCAAATATGTTCCCTACAAAGAGTATAAAGATGTTGTTTTTGCCGTAGGCAGTAACTACGCGGGCTCAAAGGTGCTTGAATACATAGGCTTTTTCTCCTCTTGTTATCTCATTATGCACCATTATAAGTTGCCCTATCTCACCTTCTCGGTTATCGGTATTCTCAATATGCCTCTCGGCTATATTTCGGCGCTGATATGGTGGTTTGTGTGCGACAACCTCGGATTCCTTCCCAAGAAAACAGAAAGAAAGCTGTATCTTGTATATGGCCTTATGGCGCTGTTCGGAATATCAACGATTCTGTTTGATTATTCTTCTTTGTTTAATCAATCAGGCTCGTTCATAAGATATCTCAACGGCCTTGAAGGAATGAGTGCAACCGCCTGTTTCAAAACCTTCGGAACGCATTTTCTTTATACAGGCTGGGTTGGCGCACGAAACATTTTCTGGCGTAAAAAGCTCTTGCCGAAATACGGCAGATATAAGTATTCGCTTTATTGCGATGTTGTTCCCAAGTGCGTGATGGTTATTCTCATCGGCTGGCTTCCCGTTTATAACATCCCTGATGTTGCAACAAGAGTATGGGTTGCAAACCTTCTTTTTGCAACTTATAATGTTTTCGGCTTTGCAAATAACCTTGAAACCTGCACAAGAAGCATCAGCCCCAATCTTCAGGAAAGAATTCTCGTCAGAAGCTACCCCGTAAAGCTTTCGCATTTTCTTAACACAATCGTTGGACTTGTTATCAGCGTTGTTATCGGCAACCTCAGATATGAATGGGCTGATATCAATCTCTACAGATATGTTATCCCCATAACATTCATTTCTCTTTCGGCGCTCACAATGTTCTTTGCAGGCAGAGTAAAAGAAAGAATTCCTCAGCCGCCCGTTGAAAAGAAAGTTCAGATCAAGTTCTGGGACGGTATGTTTGGCGTGCTCCATAATAAATACCTGCTTATCAACACGATAAAAGACCTTATCGACTCTCTGGGCAACGGTATGCTGCCGTTTGTGACGATACTTTATCTGTACACCTTCCGTCTGAGCGGTCTGCCCTATACGCTTATTGTTATGCTTATTTCGTTTGCAGGAACTCCGCCCGATATGCTTTCGCCCTATTTCCTCAAGAGATTTTCATATAAGCAGATTATGATTTTCTATCAGCTTTCAAGAGCGGTTGGCAATGCGGTAATCGCCGCAGCGATGTGGTTCTGCGGAGATAATCTCACCCTTTGCGGAACAATATGCGTTGTTGTTCTGTTCTTTATGGAAATGACAAAAACCGTTCCCACAACTGCGGGTCACGATATGAATGTTCGTATCGGCGACTATCAGATGTATCTTTCAGGCGAACGCCTTGAGAGTTTCACCGGCGTTTTCGGCTGGTTTACCGGCCCTATAACTTCTTTTGTAGGTCTTCTTATTCCTCTTATGCTTCTCAAATACGGCTTCAACAGCAACTGGGATGTTCTCTTTGTTGATGATTCGAGAAGAAACATAATCGTTGTTCCTCTTATTGTTGATGTTATCGGTTTTGTTTTGATGACAATTCCCTATCTTTTCTGGGATTATGACAGCAAGAAGCAGAATATGGTTATGGAAGTTCTCAAACGCCGTGCAGAGGTAACCGAAAGAAAGGCTGCTGAAGACGGTGAGAAGATCTCCGGCGGATATATAGGATAAGAGAGGTGGAATGTTATGAGCAAAAAAGATAAAAAGATAAAAACAAAGGCAGAAGAGCCGATTGTTCTTGATATTCCCGATGATGAGATATGGACTTATCAGGTTGATGGCCTCGCAGCTCCTCATATTCACAGACCGTATAAGCATTACGGAATCAAAAAGTTCATATTTGCGATTGTTATTATCATTGCGGTTTCTCTTTCAATGTATTTCAGCGTAAGAACCGTTCAGAAAGAAACTTATGAATATGAACAGACCCAGGCGGGATACACTCTTTCAAAATTCAGCAACACGGGCTTCATAACCGAGCTTGATATCGATTATGTTTCTTCTGTTGAATACGACGAAAAAAATCCCGATGCAACCACGAATTTCACAATCAAAAAGGATAAAACCAAAAAGGTGACATCGGTTGGTGCATATGCGCTCAACTGCGACGAAAAGGTGAAGGTTATCAATATCGGCGCTGATGTTGATTTTGTTGACCCGAAGGCGTTTTATTCCTGCTGGGCGCTCAGACAGATTGAAGTTGATGAGAATAATCCCAACTACTGTGATGTTGACGGCGTTCTTTTCAGCAAGGATAAAAAGACGGTTATCTGCAGACCTTGTGACCACGATACATATCTTGCTGAAAAATACGGCTATGCAAAATATGATGAAAACGGCGGAAGAATCGAGCCTGCTCCCGAAGATGCAAACTATGAGCAGTATGTTAATGATGTTCTGACTTATGTTGTGCCTTCGAGTGTTGAAACAATCGGTGAGCTTTGTTTCAACTATGCGAATATGAAGAATGTTTATCTTCCCGAAGGCTTGAAAACAATTGAAACTCTCGGCTTTTTTGAAATTCCTCTGCTTGAGAATGTTTACACCTATAAGGGTGAAAACGCAGATTCTCATTTCATCGCAGAAGAGTCTCTCGGCGAAATCTATCTTTCGCTCCCCGAAGGGCTTGAATATATAGGCTCAGATGCCTTCAGCTATAATCAGGCGATGAACTATATCTATATTCCCGAAAGCGTGAAATATATCGGTCACCACGCATTCTGGGATACCGTGTATAAAGAGAATGACGAGCTTCACGGTATCAGGCAGATAAATGTTGCTGCATCCGAAGAAGCCTTTGATGAGGTTGATGTTGGCGACAGCTGGAGACCGCAGTATGACTATATGCTTTTCAAAAAGAGCGTTGATATTATTTATGAGGCAAAAAGAGCTGAAAAATAATAAGAAATTATTCGTTAAATTGCGGGTGAAATATTGATTTTGTTCTCTTGTTGATGTATAATACCGTTTAAATTTTCAAAGCAAAGAAGTGTTAATTATGAGCATGATTTTTGAAAGAAAGCTTCCCATTCCTCAGGAAGTCAAAGAACAGTATCCGCTCACATATGAGCTTGAAAAGCTTGTTGAAAAAAGAGCAATTGAAATCAAAGATATTTTTACAGGCAAAAGTGACAGGCTTGCTCTTGTTATAGGGCCTTGTTCGGCTGATAATGAAGACAGCGTTATTGATTATATTTCGCGCCTTCGCGCCGTTCAGGAAAAGGTGAGCGATAAAATCCTCATAATTCCCCGAATTTATACCAACAAACCGAGAACAACGGGCGACGGCTATAAAGGTATGCTTCATCAGCCCAATCCCAACGAAAAACCCGATATGTATAAGGGCATCGTCGCTATCAGGCAGCTTCATATGAGAGCGCTGAGTGAAACGGGCTTCTCGTGTGCAGATGAAATGCTTTATCCTGAAAACTACAGATATCTTAGCGATATTCTTGCTTATGTTGCGGTTGGTGCGCGTTCTGTTGAAAATCAGCAACACAGGCTTGTTTCAAGCGGAATTGATATTCCTGTAGGTATGAAAAATCCGACAAGCGGCGATATCTCGGTTATGATGAATTCAATAACCGCTGCTCAGCATAAACACACGTTTATTTATCGCGGTTGGGAAGTTCATTCAGAAGGCAATCCCTGCGCCCACGCAATTCTCAGGGGCTATGTCAATAAACACGGCCAGTCTCTTCCCAACTATCATTATGAAGACCTTCTTTATCTTGCAGAAACCTATGCAAACAGCGGTCTTTCAAATCCCGGCGTTATTGTTGACACAAACCACGCAAACTCGGGTAAAAAGTATCTTGAACAGGTGAGAATCGCAAAAGAGGTGCTCCACAGCTGCCGCCACGATGCAGATGTTAAAAAACTTGTCAAGGGCTTTATGATTGAAAGCTATATCGAAGACGGCGCTCAGAAAATCGGCGAATGCATTTACGGCAAATCAATAACCGATCCTTGCCTTGGATGGGAAAAGACAGAGCGTCTTATCTATGATATTGCAGATTTACTTTAAAAATATAATTTTGGAGTGAGAAAAAATGTACGAAAATAATTGGGAATCACTTAATAAACGCCCCGTGCCCGAATGGTTCGGCGATGCAAAGTTCGGAATTTTCATTCATTGGGGTCTTTATTCCGTTCCTGCATATACCAAAAAATGTGATTACGCTGAGTGGTATATGAGGCAGATTGAGGATGAAACCACTGAAGCGGCGGCTTTTCATAAGCGTGTATACGGCGAAAACACAAAATATGAAGATTTCGTAAGCGGCTTCAAGGCAGAGCTTTTTGATGCCAAGAAATGGGCGGATCTCTTTCAGAAGAGCGGCGCAAAGTATATGAACATCGTTTCAAAGCATCATGACGGCTATTGCCTTTATAAGTCAGATTATGCATGGAACTGGAACAGCGTTGATGTTGGCCCTCACCGAGATTTTCTTATGGAGCTCAAAGAAGCTCTTAAAGATACCGATGTTAAATTCGGTGTTTATCATTCGGTTTATGAGTGGTTCCATCCCACATATCTTAAAAATCCCGAGCAGTATGCTCTTGAGCACCTTATTCCGATGCTTAAAGAGCTTGTTGAAAAATATCAGCCCGCAACCCTTTTCACAGACGGCGAATGGGAGCATCCTTCGGATGTATGGCACTCAACAGAATTCCTTCAGTGGCTCTATAACGAATCAAGCGTTAAGGATACAATCGTTCCCAATGACCGTTGGGGAAAAGAAACAAGAGGCCGTCTAGGCGGCAATTTCACAACAGAATACGGCTACATTGAAGAAGGCAGAAAAATCGAAGATGTTGAGCTTGTCAGACCCTTTGAAGAATGCCGCGGCATAGGCCGTTCATTCGGCTTCAACCGTAACGAAGACCTTTCGGATTATCTGAGCGCAAAAGAGCTTATCGAAATGCTTTGTGACCTTGTTTCAAAGGGCGGCAACTTCCTTCTTAATATCGGCCCTGCGGCAGACGGAACAATTCCCGTAATTATGGAAGAAAGACTTCTTCAGATGGGCGATTGGCTCAGAGTCAACGGCGATGCGATTTATGCAACAAGAATTTATTCAAAACAGCTTCAGGAAGGTGTTTATTACACCAAGAAGGGCGATGATGTTTATGCAATCATCAACCGTTTCCCCTTCGGCTCGCAGGTGCTTGAACTTGTTGATTATGACCCATCCCTTAAAGCAACTCTTCTCGGCAGCGATGCAATTCTTGAAATCAAGGATAACAACGGCAAGGCAGAAGTTGTTTTCCCCGCAATCAATCCCGATGAGCTTGATTCAAATTGGCTCTATACTATAAAAATTTCAAAATAACAGTAGACATTATCGTATTAATGTGATAAACTGAAATTACCCAAAAAATAAAAATGAGGTGTAAGTTATGAAAAAAATTCTCAGCATAGTTCTTGTTATGTGTCTTGCAGTTTCTCTCTTTGCAGGTTGCTCATCGCTCGGCGGCGCTCTCAACGAAGCAAAGATTGTCGGAACATGGGAAGGCGAAGTTGAAACAGGTTTCTTCGGAACAACAGTTGATGTTAAATATACCTTCGAAAAAGAAGGCAAGGGTTCAATGCCTCTTCTCAATTCAGGCATCAGCCTCGATGTTAACTTCAACTACACAATTGAAGAAGATATCCTTACAATCAAAACAGATTCAGACCTGATTTCACAGACTTATGTTTACACAATGGCATTCGAAGGCGATACACTCACTCTTACAGATGAAGCCGGCGATGCAATCGTTCTCACAAAGGCTGAATAATCAAAACATAAATAATAAAAGCGGCTCAGAAATGAGCCGCTTTCTTTTTGCATATTGAGCATATGTAATTGTCGTTTATCGGGTTAAAAAAGAATTCATAACCGCTTTTTGAGCAGCTGATGATTCCGTCTGAAATCTCAAATGAAACATCTTTTATATTTTTGCCGAGCCCCGTGCCGATGCATTTGAAATAAGCTTCTTTAAGAGTCCATATTTCAAAAAATCCGTTTGAAGAAGAGAGTATATATTCCTTTTCTTTTTCAGTTGCGAATTTATCGGCAACCCGCTGATTTACGGGGCGTATTTTTTCGATATCAATTCCGATTTCGTTCTCCGAAACGGCGCAAACAGCATAATCGCCGCTGTGGCTGATGCTGAAATGAACGGGCAGGTCTTTTGCAAAAGGCTTGCCTTTTTCGCTGTATCCGAATGTGATTTCTTCGGGAGCAATACCGCAGTAATCCGAAATTGTTTTTCTGCAAAGCGCATCTGCCGCAATGCGAAGTTTTTTCTTTTGTTCAACCTTCATTGAAGCAACCTCTTTTTTTCGCTTGTCGCTCATTTGGTCAAACCATTTTTCAAATTCGCTTTGCTCAATGCTTCCGATATTTATCCAGCTGATTTTCATTTAAAGAGTGATGTTGTTAAGCGCATCAATAAAAGGGATGTTCATTTCAAATATGTGAACAACCTTAGCCATAAACAGCGCAACGGAAACGCCAACAACAACACCGCCGATGATTTCAGGGATTGTGTGGCCTTCAACTTTCTTAACATCCTCAGCTTCGTTGTTGCAAACCTTTGCCTGGATTCTGTTGAATGCATCGGTCAGTCTGCTGACGGGAAGTCTGACCTTGAAAGCATCAAACATTGTGATGAATGCGAAAACGCCCGCAACAGCAAAAATCTCGGAATCAAAGCCGCATTTAAGACCAACGCAAGTGCTCAGTGAAATAACGGTTGCAGTGTGTGAGCTGGGCATACCTCCGAGCTTGAAAAGCGTTTCAAGTGTAACTTTTTTTGCCTTACGGCCCTTTTTCTTATCAATAATATATTTTGTGAAGTTTATGATAACCTTGATAAGTTGGGCGATAAACCATGCGGTAAGGCAAACCAAAAATATTCTCATATCTTGTCTCCTCCGAATTATAATACAGTTAATCATACAACATTGACTAAAAAAATGCAATACCTTTTTCTTGAATTTGACAGACATTTATGATAGAATAATCGACGAAAATAAACAGTTGTGTCAAATTTTGTATTATGGTGGTTTAAATGAAAAAGAAATACAGCAATATGGGCAATGCCAATCTGCCCACATATCAGACAATAAAAGAAATCGTTGTTAAGGGCACTCAGGCAGGCGGCGATAAAAGACAGTATGTTTTTCTTGATAAAAACAAGAAGCAGTGTGAAAGAAGCTTCAATCAGACCTGGGATGAGATAAGCGCAATCGGAACATTCTTCAACCTCAAAGGTCTTGACGGTAAAAAGAAAATAGCAATCATCGGCGAAAACTGTTTTGAGTGGATGGTAATTTACTACGCAACTCTTGTTGGCGGCAATATAACCGTTCCTATGGATTGCAAGCTTACCGAAGATGACCTTGCAGACCAGCTTATCCGTTGCGGCTGTGATGCTCTTGTTATCACAAGCAAATTTGTTCCGATGGTTGAGAATTTCAAGAAAATCCCCGAGCTTTCGGATGTGCTTTATTTCAATATCAGTGATGAATACGAAGAATATATCTCAGAAGGTAAAAAAGCCCTTGATGGGGGAGATACTTCGTTTGAAAACGCAGAGGTTCTGCCCGATGACCTTGCCTGCATCGTTTACACATCGGGAACAACTGCTAAAAGCAAGGGCGTTATGCTTACTCATTTCAATATTGCAAGCAACTGCTCATCCTCGTGCCGTGCTCTTTCGGGCAGACACGCAATCGGTTTCCTTCCTCTCAACCATACATATGCCTGGGTAAGTGCACTTTTCTCATCGTATATCCTCAGTGAGTGGGGTTATCTTTGTGACGGCATAGGCAATATTCAGGGCGATCTTAAGAAAATTCAGCCCTATAATTTCTCAGGTGTGCCTCTTGTTGTTGAAACAATCTATGAGCGCATCTGGAAAACGGCTAAAAAAACAGGCAGAGAAGATATTCTCAAAAAAGGGCTTAAAATAAGCAATACGCTTATGAAAATCGGCATCGACAGAAGACGCAAGATTTTCAAAACAATTATCGATAATCTCGGCGGCAATCTCAATATGATTGTTTGCGGCGGCGCAAATCTTGACCCCAAATATGAGCAGGGAATGCACGAATTCGGCATTGAAATCTATAACGGCTACGGTCTTACCGAATGCTCACCCGCAGTTACCTGCAACAGACCCGATAAATACAGATTCGGCTCAGTCGGCACTCCGCTTGATTGCTGCGAAATCAAAATTGTCAATCCCGATGAAGAGGGTGTAGGCGAAATTTATGTTAAGGGCACAAATGTTATGAAGGGTTATTATAACGACCCCGAAGCAACAGCGGCGGCTTTTGACGGCGAATGGTTTATCACGGGTGACCACGGCAGAATCGATAAAGACGGCTTCCTGTTTATTGTTGGCAGAAAGAAGAATCTCATCTGCCTTTCAAACGGCAAGAACGTTTCACCTGAAGAGCTTGAAGACAGGCTTTCAAGAATCGAATATGTAAAAGAAGTTCTCGTTTATGAAGAGGATGGAAAAATCGTTGCAGAATTCTTCTTTGATGAAAACGAGCATCTCGATGCAAGAGCAAGAATCAAGGACGATATCGATGAATTCAACCGCAATATGCCTCTTTTCAAGAATATTGCCAAATTCAAAATCCGTGACGATGAATTCCCCAAAACAACAACTCTTAAAATCGAAAGAAAACTTTTCACTAAATAAAAATAACGGGCTGTGCTTTCGCATAGCCCGTATTTCTTTATATTTCAATGATTTTTGCTTCAATTCCGATTGACGGAAGAAGTTTGGTGAGCACATACTCTGTTTTGATTTTCAGCGTTGCGCTATTGTCGCTCGGATGGCAGCAGATAAAGTCTTCTTTGATAACATCGCTGTCAATTGCAAGCGAAACTCTTTTTTCTTTGTCAAACATAAGGCTTGTAACGCTGAGTGAGCCTGGTGAGGTGTTGAGCAGATTTTCCATATATTCACCTGAGGCAAACGAAAGGCGGGAGCACCCGAGCTTTTTTGAAACCTCTTTTGTGACAAATCTTTTATCGTCTGCAATCATAAGAAGATAAAAAATCTTTCCCGAATCTGTTTTCAGAAGAAGGTTTTTGCAGATTCTGCCGCCTATCAATCCGTTTATCTTTGCGCAATCTTCAAGAGTGAAAGCGGGGGAATGAGTAACGATATCATAATCAATTCCGTTTTCTTCAAGATAAGCGCAGACCTGAGCGGCTTTTTCGCTTAAATTCATAATTATCACTGCCCGTAAAATGCCGATGCGTGGTCGTCGGCATTGATTCTTATTGTTTTCCAAGGGCCGCTGCTGCAGTCCTCGTGGGTGAGAATTCCGTTTTCATAGGTGTGAATGCTCAGATAATTCGGCTTGCCTTTTTCGGTTACCCAGAAACCGTCGTATTCACCGCTATCGGAGAATATGCTGTTTTGCGCGCTGAATTTGCCGCTTCTCAGCTTTCCGCAAGAGAAATATATAATTTCGCCCTCTTCGCTGAATTCAATATAACAGCGCTCGGTGTTGCTCTGGATAGCATATGAATTCTTATCGGTCTGAATGAATTCGAGAAACTCTTCAACCGTTTCGCTTCCGTTTTGTTCAACGGAATATTCATATCGAATACCGTTGGTTTTTTTGCTGTATTCGGCGGTGTAGATTTTAATGAGGGTTTCGGAAGTGAATATAAGCTCGTAACTTTCGCCGTTTGACGAAAACGAAACATCAAAACCTTCGCTTTGCTGTTTATAGTAATCGGCAGCTTTTTCGTTTGTCATATCCGTGTCAAAACCGTCTGTTATTGAAAACGAACCGAGCAAAAACGGCTCAAACGAGGTCAGAATATAGTTCTCATCAAGAAAATATTCCTGAGGATTCTCAACCCTGATTATTTCATTATGAGATTTTTCAAGGGTTGATATTTTTGTGTTCATTGCCGAGATAACCGCATTAAACCTGCTTTTGCCGCCCGAAAAAGATTTGTCATCGTTTGTTATGCTGAGCATATCGGGCGTTTTCTGCGTTATCGGCTCATTTTTTGCGCAGGAGCAGAGGAGCATCATAAGTGATGCGAGAAAAACAGAAATAAGTTTTTTCATAGTTTATCATCCTGAAAAGGAGTATGGCAAAAGCCATACTCCCTGTAGTTTATTATTTTTCGCTCAGAAGCTTTGCGAGCTCATCCATAAATGTGTTGATATCCTTGAACTGGCGGTAAACCGATGCGAAGCGCACATATGCAACTTCGTCAAGGTCTTTGAGCTTATCCATTGCAAGCTCGCCGATATAAACCGAAGTAACCTCTCTGTCGAGCGAGTTCTGAAGAGTGCTTTCGATTTCATTAACCGCTTTGTCGATTGCGTCAAGTGAAACGGGGCGTTTTTCGCAAGCTCTGAGAAGGCCGTTGAAAAGCTTGTTGCGGTCAAAAACCTCTCTTGATTTATCCTTTTTAACAACAATCACGGGAACACTTTCGATTATTTCATATGTTGTGAAACGCTTCTGGCAGCTGATGCATTCTCTGCGGCGGCGGATGCGTTCACCTTCGTCTGTTGGTCTTGAGTCAATAACCTTGCTTTCTTCGCAATTGCAAAACGGACATTTCATAGTTTTGACACTCCTTTATTCTTTAACGGTCATATTCCAAGTATACCATATTTTGTGGATTTTGCAAGCAATTTCACAAATTTTGAACATACTGAAGAGCTTTTATAAGTTCATCGGGTTCTCCGTAATTGTGTCTGTAAAGTTCAATAACATAATCTCCGCCGTAATTCACAGAGTTCATTATTTCAAACAGCTTTCTGAATTCAAAAACACCTTCGGAAGGCGGGAGGCAGTCAAAGCCTTCTTTGTGATCACTGATATGAATATGTGAAATTTCATTTTTGAATTCTTCGGCGAATTCAAGAGGAGCAAAGCCTGATCTGACCGCCTGCTTAACATCAAAAACCATTCTGAAATCGCTTCCGAGAGCGTTGCGCATTTCTTTGAGAAATTCGGGGCTGTGGCTGAGATGAGCGTGAACATTCTCCTGACA
This sequence comes from Acutalibacteraceae bacterium, assembly GCA_045613625.1. Taxonomy (GTDB): domain Bacteria; phylum Bacillota; class Clostridia; order Oscillospirales; family Acutalibacteraceae; genus CAG-177. The sequence goes on from JAZLBI010000132.1 coordinate 16,854, forward strand.
AACTGTTATTCCGAAATCTTTTCCCGCTTCAACAAGCTTTGAAAAACGCTCGAAATACACGCTTTTGTCAACCCTTGCGGGCATCCTTGAGCCGTGAATAACAAGAACTTTTGCTCCGAGAACGGCTGCTGTTTCAGCGCACTGCTTGTAGAATTCAAGTCCGTCAAAAAAGCGCCTTTCATATTCGCTGAAAAGCATATGGGTTTCTGCGAAAGATGAAAAGGGATGAACAGAAACTATTCTCATGCCGTATTCATCTTTGATTTTGTTAAGTTTTTTTGCGAAATCGGGCGTTGATTCGCTCGTTGTGTTGAGAAAAACCTCGCAGGTTTTTACTCCCGATTTTCCGAGCAGTTCAAGCGATTTTTCTGTTTCCATTGGGTAAAGACAAGATGATGAAATTCCGAAAGACATATAATTCATTCCTCAGAAGGTAATTTTTGATGTTTGAATAAATAGAGCGGATGATGTATAATTGATGAGGAAGGAGGCTGCCGTGAAAAAGATTTTTTCTCAGATACATCAACCCGCAAAGTTTGCGTTCATAATCGGATGGATTGTCGTTATTGCTATGCTTGCAGCTTCAACCGTTCTTTATGTAGGGGCAGGGCGGGCGTTTGAATATTATTCAGCTGTTGATATCAGTGAAAAGCTGCTTTCGCTGGTAAGACCTGTGTGTATTGCGGTTTGTTTAAGTTCCCTTGCTCTCGAATACCGTTCTATACACAGATAGATCTATTATATCATAAAAAAATATTATTTCAACTGCTCAAAAAGTCGGGATTTATCTCGACTTTTTTATATTTATATGATATTATCTAGATATATCCGATGAAGGAGGAGTATTAATGTTAAGAGTTGCGATGCTTTCAAAATGGCACGTTCACGCCGAAGGTTATGCAAAAGATTTTTTGAAAACAGGCAAGGCAGAAATTGTTGCCGTGTGGGATGAAAAAGCCGAAAGAGGCTCGGAATGGGCGGAAAAGCTCGGCGTTGATTTTATTGCAGACCTTGATGAGCTTCTCGCAAGAGAAGATATAGATGCGGTTTGTTGCTGCACACCGACAACAATGCATACCGATGTTCTTCTTCGTTGCGCAAAGGCAGGTAAACATATTTTTACTGAAAAAACGCTTGCCTGCACCGTTGAAGAATGCAGAGAAATTGAAAAAACCGTTGAAGAAAACGGAGTAACTTTTGTTATCTCGTTCCCTCATAAGGCTTGGCCCGTTGTAAGATTTGCGAAGGCGCATATCGAAAACGGCGATTTCGGAAGAGTTACCAATGTCAGAGTGCGCAATGCACACAACGGCGTAAGCGGCAACTGGCTGCCCGAATATTGGTTTGTCAAAGAGGATTGTGCGGGCGGTGCAATGATGGATCTCGGATGCCATCCTATGTATCTTCTTGCTTATCTTTGCGGCAAGCCCAAAAAGATAACAGGTATTGCAAATTCCGTTCTCGGAACACCCGTTGATGAAAATGCAATTTCTCTTATCGAATTTGAAAACGGAATACTCGGCGTATCCGAAACTTCGTTTCTTGCATATTCATCGCCCTATACCATTGAAGTTCACGGAACAGACGGTATTCTTCTCTGGCAGGGCGGCGATATCAAATATAAAACAACCGAAACCGCAAAACTCAACAAAGGCTTCATTTCGCCCGATAATCTTCCCGAAAACGGAGATTATCCCATCGATGCATTTGTTGATGCCTGCATTAACGGCACAGGCTCGCCTGAAGGTCTCGGAATGAAGGAAGCGATTGAGCTTGCCGTTCTTCTTGAAAATTCATATATATCTTATGAAACCGGCAAAACTGTTGAAATAAAGGAGCAATAAAATATGGAAAAGGTTCTTCATTATTATGATATTTTTCCCAAGGTGTTTCCCGCCGGCAAAGAGGTGTCAATAACGATAAAACCTCTCGGCTATCACGCTGAATTTAAAAACCCCGATGATATCGAGCTTAAGATTTTCGGCCTTGATGACGGCAACCCCAGAGATTATCCTCACAGAGGAAACGGCTATGCAATTCCTTTTGAATTTGACGGCTGCATCAGATTCACCCATACCTTCCCCCGTGAACAGCAGTATTTCGTCAGAGTTTTCGAGAAGAGCAGCGGTAAAAGACTTGTTCAGTTGAGTGTGTATGCGCTTGATGAAGACCTCTGCGGAAGATATCCTCTTATCGGCGATCTTCATATGCATACCTGCCGTTCAGACGGTAAAGAAGCCCCCGCAATTGTTTGCGCAAACTACAGAAAGCACGGCTATGATTTCTTTGCGATAACCGATCATAACCGTTATTATCCTTCTCTTGAAGCAATCGAAACTTATAAGGATGTTCCCATTGAGTTCAACATCTGCCCGGGTGAAGAAGTTCATCTTCCCGACCTTCAGCCCGATCATATCAACGATGTTCATATCGTTAATTTCGGCGGCAAATATTCGGTTAACGGCATTCTCAGAGATGAGCACACCGAAGAATTCAACAACGAAACAGATAAACGCCGTTTTGAAGGTTTCCCTTGCCCCGATCAGATTGATGAAGACGGCTACAGAGCCGAGGTTGATGCTCTTGCCGCAACCCTTGATATCCCCGAAGGCATTGAGCCTTTCACATATGCAAGCTGCGTATGGGTTTTCAACCACATCAAAAAGGCAGAGGGTCTCGGAATATTCTGCCATCCTTATTGGCTTTCAAATGTTCATCAGGTTCCCGAAAACATAACCGACTATATGCTCAAAACTCATCCGTTTGATGCTTTTGAAGTTCTCGGCGGCGAAAACTATTATGAGCATAACGGCTTCCAGACTCATAAGTATTATGAGGTGCTCGCAAAGGGATATGATAAATTCCCCATCGTCGGCAGCACAGACAGCCACGGCTCAACAGAACATAATGAAAATGCCTATGTTGCTTCAACAATGGTGTTTTCACCAAAAAATGAATGCGAAGCAATCATTGATTCAATCAAGAATTTCTATTCAATTGCAATTGACGGCATAAGCAAGGAATACCGCCTTGTCGGTGATTTCAGGCTTGCAAGATATGCAAACTTCCTTCTCAAGGATTATTTCCCGCTTCACGATGACCTTTGCTATGAAGAGGGAAGAGCAATGAAGGACTATGCCTGCGGAGTTGAAGGCGCAAAAGAAACCCTTGAATTTATCAGCGGCAGAGTTCAGAAGCAGAGAGAAAAATATTTTGCATTTTGAGCATTGATTTAAAATATCTCTTGATATTTTCAGAATAAAATGGTATCATAATTAGCAATTTGTGAAAAAAGGAGGTTGTGTGTTGGAAAAACAAAGATCGCTTGAAGGTGCTGCAATGAAACACCCGAATAAAATCGGCTTCAAAGACGGGCTCGGTTACGCAATGGGTGATGCTGCCAACCTTTTTGTTTTAACTTATGTATCATCATATCTTAAAGTTTTTTACACAGATATTCTCAAAATCAAAGAAGGAAAAATAACAACCCTTCTTCTTATTGCCAGATTGTGGGACGCAATCAACGACCCTCTCTGGGGCAATCTCATCGCCAAGAAAAAGCCGAATAAAGACGGCAAATTCAGACCGTTCATCAAATGGTTTGCAATTCCCATCGGCGTTATGGCGGCTCTGAGCTTTGTTAACTTCAGAAGCTTCACATCAAACGAAATGGTGATTCTTGCGTTGATGTATGTAACTTATATCGGTTTCGGTATGATGTATACAACAATCAACATTCCCTACGGCTCGCTCGCTTCGGTTATTACCGATGACCCCGACGGAAGAACTCTTCTTTCAACCTTCCGTTCAATCGGTGCAGGTCTCGGCGGCGCAATTCCTCTTCTCATCGGCCCGATGATTATCTATAAGAACGACGTTGCGGATTCTGACGGTATGCTCACATTCGGAATCATTATGGGTGTTCTTTCCGTAATCTTCTATTATCTCTGCTACGGTATGACCAAAGAGAGAGTTCCTTCTGAAGAAGACCCCAAGGTTGATTTCAAAGAAACATACAAGGGTATGTTCAAGAGCAGACCTTTCGTAACTGCCGCAATTTCAGGCATTCTTATCAGCGGTCAGCTTCAGTTCTCATCTCTTAATCAGTATCTTTATAAGAACTATTTTGAGAACACAGATCTTTCAATTATCGGAACAATCGCAAACTACGCACCTATGGCTGTTATGATTTTCTTTATGCCCAAGCTTGTAAAGAAATTCGGCAAAAAAGAGCTCTGCAGTGTCGGAACTTTCTTCTCGGCTGTTGCGGCTGTTCTTATGTTCTTTGTTGTTCCCCATTGTGACAGACTCACAAGCGGCCCTGTTGTGTTTATGATTTTCACATTTATAATCGGCTTCGGTTATTCGTTTGTCAGCATCACAAACTGGGCTATCATTACCGACGTTATCGATTATCAGGAATGGAAAACGGGCATCAGAAGCGAAAGCGCGATTTATGCGCTTTATACCTTCTGCAGAAACCTCGGTCAGACCCTTGCTGATGTTGGCGGAATGAAGCTTCTCGGCGCAGTTGCGGGCTATGACGGCGCAATTCACGGCAACGCAGGTTATGTTGAAGGCGTGAGCGACGGAATACTCTTTGTTTGCACACTTATCCCCGCAATAGTTTATACGCTTGTTTTCCTTCTCTTCAAGTTTGGTTATCCTCTTGATAAGAAAAAGCTTGAACCCGTTTATGACGATTTGAAAAAATCAAGAACAATAAATGAATAAATCAAAAGACCTGTTCAATTGAACAGGTCTTTATTTATGCAAAAATTATTTGATTTTGAATAATCTGAGTATTGCATCAAAAAGAAGTTCAAAGAAACCGATGATGCCGTCGCAGTAAATAAGGTTATCGGTCTGTGATTCTCCTGTAAGGTTTCCCATACCCTCAGAGGCGCTTCCGTCATAATCCGATGTGTGCGATGAAAGCCACGAAATCATTCCGTCGGGATATTCAAGATCAACCGTGTCGCCGTTGCCGTTAACGGTTGTCATATTATAATAGTCGCCGTTGAGATAAGTGAACATATCGTGGTTTACGGCAAACCATGCGTGATGGCTGCTTGAAGTTCCTTTTCCGTCTTCATAGCAAACTTTGGTGAGCGTTGAAAGTCTGCAATCTTCAGCAACATTTGAATTTGAAGCAATTCTTTCAAAGGTAGGTGAAACCGCAAGATAATAGTTAACAAGGGGATCGCGGGTGCTTGATGTTATCCATATCGGCATATCAGCAAGATTTCTGCAAAGTTCATCGGAAGGTGACCATGCGGGGCAGATGGGGAATGCAGCGGCGAACATATCTGAATATGCAACAGCCATTTTAAGTGTCATTTTTCCGCCCATTGAATATCCACCGACATAGATTCTGCTCAGATCAATGTTGTCTTTGTTGTTTGCAATGAATTCATCAATTGCCGCTTTGAGGGGTTCAAGCATTTTGTTGCTCCAGAAGATGTTATCCTCTTCTCTTGAGCGCGCAGCAAGAATGAATGCACCGCCTGCGGGTTCAAAACGGGCCTGGAATTCATCACTTGCCCAATATGCGATATTGCTTTTCTTAACCTGTGCACCGGGCTCTGCACCGTCGCCCATTCCGTGAAGCCAGACAACGAGAGGATATTTTGTTGCATCATTTGACTTGACGGGTGAGAAATAGCTGTAGTCAACGGTATAGCCGTTTGTTACGGGGCCTTCACCGGCTTTGAATTCCGCTTTGAGAGGTTCAATTCCGCCTTCAATCGAAGTTGCGCTTGCGAAAGAGGGGAAAGACAGCAGAAAAACAAGGGCAAGAAATGCTGCGAGAATCTTTTTTGACATTTTCATTTTTATTTCTCCTTTTCAATTATATCAAGAACGGGCTCGCCCGCTTTTGTCATATATTCGAGAAGAATTTTTTTCATTTCCGCTCTGATTTCTTTGTAATCCGGATGGGTTATGAGGTTGTTTTTTTCGTGAGGATCGTTTTCAAGGTCATAAAGAAAATCTTCAGTGTATTTATCCGCAAAGGCGCGGTCTTCATTTTTTGCTGATACGCTGTATTTCCAGCGGTCAGTTCTTACGGCTCTTCCTATCTGACTTTCGGATATCTGCATAAACACGCTTTCGTGACCTTTTTTATCCGTAAGGCTCTTTCCCATAAAATGAGACGGAATTTCAGCGCCCGCAATATCAAGGATTGTTGCGGGAAGGTCAATGAGCGAAACAAGGTCGCTTATTCTGCCGCCGCCCGTGAATGCGCCGCCCGTGATAACAAGAGGAACCTTTGTGCTTCCGTCGTGGCATGAGCGCTTGTATTCCATATTGCGTGTTCTGAAATGGCAACCGTGGTCGGAGGTGTAAATGATAACGGTGTTATCATAAATACCTTCATCTTTGAGGGTCTTTATGAGTTTGCCGAAGTTTGTGTCAACGCTGTTGCAGCAGGCGAGGTATGACGGCATCTGCACGCGCCAGTCGCCGAGAGTGCCTTCAAGGTCGCCCGGAACTTCATAGTCTTTGAATTTGTTTTTCAGCCCCTTGGGTGATTCGAAACGAAACCTGTCATTCTGGTGGTGAGGTTCAAGCTGTGAAACAAACATAAAGAAGGGCTTATCGTGTGATTTTTTAACATATTCAATTGCGAAATCGTTGATTTTATCAGCTCTGTAGCCTTTGAAATCAATGCGGTTGTTATCTTCATCAAATATGTAGCCGTTGTAGCCGTGAGAGGTGAATTCAAGAATATCCGCAGCTCTCCAATAATCGTAGCCGCCTCTGCGTTCTTTGGGCGTGGGTTTGGTTGCAAGGCGGTGGTTTTTATCGGATGCGAGATGCCATTTGCCGATATATGCGGTGTCATAGCCCGCTTCGGTAAGATAATGAGCAATTCCCTTTGTGTCTGTGGGAAGAGCGATATCGTTTCTGTAGCAGCCGATCTGAGAGGCATAAACGCCGCTCTGAAGGCAGGCTCTCATCGGGCCGCAAACGGGCTGACAGGTGAATGCATTTTCAAAGAGCGTTCCTTCTTCGGCAACCGCGTCAAGGTTAGGCGTTACGGGAAGCTTCTGCCCGTAGCAACCTGCGGAATCCGCTCTCTGTTGGTCTGAAAAATAAAAGATAATGTTAGGTTTGTTCATAATATCCTCCTTATTTTACTGAACGCAGTTTTTCAACCGCATGAAGAATAAAGTCCATCTGAGGGCAGTAGCCCGAAAGTTGATTATAAAGGGTTCTGTATCTTTTGCAACCTCCGCCGCAAAGAGCTTTGACGGGGCAGTTTGCACAAAGTTTGTTAACAGGTTCGGTATGCTCAAAGAATTTTCTGAGCCCTTCACAGCCGAGAATGCCGTTGATATCCGCTTCGTTTATGTTGAGGCATTCATATTCATCAAGGCAATAGAAATCGCATGGGTAGCAAGTGCCGTCTGCTTCAACAACAAGCTGAGCGTTGCATCTTCCGCTTGCGCCGCATTGTTCGGCAACGCCTTTTGTCATAAGCGAAAGAAGGTTATCGAAATCTCTCACATAAAAATGATTGCCCTTTGATACCTCGGCAAACCATAGATTGAACAGCCTTTTTTTGAACCTTGCAAGCTGTTTTGCGTTTATGCTGTAGTCGCTTTTTTCGCCGCTGAGCGGGTCAAGGCAATAAATCGGCTGAACATCTCTGAAACCGTTTCTCATATAAAAATCAAACAGCATCGAAGCATCTGTCTGCGATGTTATAACAGAGAGAATGTTGAAGCTTACGCCGTTTTTTCTGAGAAGCTCAATTCCCTGCATTGCCTTTTCAAAAGACTGACAGCGGTTTTTATCGTGAAGCTCTTTGTCGCCGTCAAGCGAAACTCCGATCAGAAAGTTGTGCTCCTTGAATAATCTGCAGAAATCTTCTGTTATAAGAGTTCCGTTTGTCTGAAGAGAAAAGTTGTTGATGCTGCCGTTTGTTTTGAGCTTTTCTGCGGTGCATACGAATTTTTCGAAAAATTCAACTCCCGCAAGAAGCGGCTCTCCGCCCTGAAACATAAATGTTAAAACAGAGTTTTCACCGCAGAAATCATACATCTTTCTGATGAGATTTTCGGCGGTTTCTTCGCTCATAAACATTTCTGCGTTTTTTTCTCTTGACGCCGCTTCGTCACAGTAAAAACAATATCTGCATTTAAGGTTGCAGGATGATGATGCGGGTTTTATTAAAGCGGTCATCTGCCGCATAAAAACACCTCTTTTGCATAATATAAATCGGGTGATTTAATGTCGAAATTGAAAGAATATTTTATGTGCTTTGCCCTCGGTGCAGTAACTTACGGATTGATTGAGGTTATAGTAAGGGGCTATACACATTGGACTATGGCAATAACAGGCGGAGCGGTTATGGTGCTCATTCATCTGATAAACAGAAGCAAGGGGCTGAGCCTTTTATCCCGCTGTCTGCTCGGCGCAACGGTCATAACAAGCCTTGAATTTTTTGTCGGAACGGTTGTTAACATTGCGCTCGGCTGGAATGTTTGGGATTATGCCGATAAACCGCTGAATATCTGGGGACAGATTTGCCCTCAGTTTTGCCTTGCCTGGTTTTTTCTGAGCATACCCGCCTTTGCTATAAGCGGGTATGTTGAAAAACGCATCAGTTTGAGCTGATATAGTCCTTTATGCCTTCCACGGTTGCGGCAGCAAGAATATCTCTGTTTGCCGCAGTCTGGAGCACCTGGCATTCCTGTGTGTTTGAAACAAAGCCGTATTCAATGAGTATTGCGGGGCATTCTTCAACTCTTGCAACCCTGAATGCATAGAAGTTTGCTCCTCTGCTGACTTTGTTTAAAACAGAAGCGTCTTCGTTTTTATAGATTTCATTCTTATATGCGCCGACAAGCCTTTGATGAATCGCCTTTGCAAGCGGTTGTGAATACGCTCTGTAATAATAGGCTGATGTTCCCATAGCTTCGGCAGAGGTGCTTGAATCACAATGGATTGCAATAAACATATCGGGGTTTTTGGTTCGTACAGCGTTGTTTCTGTCCGTATAGCAAACCCATTTGTCGGTTGACCTTGTCATTATAACCTCGGCACCCTCAGCTTCAAGAAGCTCTTTAACCTTTGTTGCAATTGAAAGGTTGATATGCTTTTCAACGCCGAAGCTTACCGATGAAACAGCGCATGCAGCGCCGCCGTCAATTCCGCCGTGACCGGGGTCAAGCATTATCGTGTAGCCGCTGAGCGACGAAGAGGGCTTGTGTTTTATGGTTATAACAAGATTTCCGTCATTGTTATATTCATAATGAAAACCGTAGAATTTGCCCTTCTGAGCGAGTGTGAATGAAAGGGTAACGGTCGATTTTGCGCTGTCTGAATTCCAGCTCGCTGTTTTGCAAACCGAATTCATAAGAGTTATATCGCCCTGAGCGGTTGCTGTATCGCTGAAGGTGAATTCAAGCCCCGTGCAGTTGAGCGAAGAAACAACAACGGGTCTGTCCTGACTGCCGTTATATAAGGAATAACTCTGACCCGTAAGCTTTGCGTTAAAGGCAACTTTTCTGTTCATTTCAAGAACGATAACGGTGTTTCCGCCGCTTGTGCTGCTTGAAAGCACATTGATATTATTTTTTGGCATAACATAGCCGTCTTCGATGCTGACATGAGTTATTTTGCCGTCAAAACCGCTTGCAAGCCTTTCTTCGCGAAGTGCAGGCACTTTAACGCCCGATTCGAGAATATAATATGTTTCGTTATCGCAGATTACCGTTGCCGTAACATAGTCAACGGTGTCTTTGAGAAGAGGGGAGCAGTCGGGCACGGAAAAGGTTTTTGTGTTATTGCCGGGATAGGTTTCAACATAATCGTCAATAATTTTGCAGATTTTTGCGGTGCCCAGACCGTAGTTTTCTTTGTATGAATATTTCTGAAGATCACCCGAAGGGGCGGAAGTTTGTGATTCTGTTGCCGTTGAATTCGGTGTTTCGCTTCCCGATGCGGATTCCGATTCTGTTGACGTGTCCGTGTCGGGCTTGGTTGTTGTGGTTGTAGCGGGCGGCTGAGTTGTTGCGGGAGGTTTCGGAACTTCTTTTGCCGCAACGCTTATGCTTGCGCCGAGAAGGCTTTCAGAAAGCGAATTGTATTTCGCCGTTACCTTATATTGACCGAGCTTCTGCACGGATGTTGTGCTTTTCGGTGTTTCAAGAGTTGCGGTGAAGGTTGTGAAATCCGAAGATTCATCGGGCTTGTCCTCATCGGAATCGGATGAATTGCCCGTTGCGGTCATTTTATATGTTTTGCCGTTGAAAACAACCGATACAGCGGCTTTTTTATGGGCGATTGCTGAAACTTCAACGAGCATTTCGCCCGGAACTGATATGCTTTCTGACGGCGAAACAGATTTGAGAAGCTTGATTTTATAAGTGATTTTGTAGGTGTAGGTTTTGCCTTTGTGTTCAAACTTAATGGTGTTTTCGCCTGCTTTCAGGCTGATATCAACCGAAAAATCGCCGTTTTTTGCGGTTTTGAGCGTTTCTCCGTTGCATTTAAGCTCGTGTGCGGGGCTGCTTGTGCCTCTGAAGGTTATGGTTGATTGCTCAACGGTGATGTTTGTTTTTTTGTGGCTTGTGAGAGAAAATTCTTTATCAAGAAGATAGGTGTCTCTTTCGCGGATATAGTTCATAATAATATCGACTGATGTTCCGCTTGCCTTTGAAATATCTTCGAAAGGAGAAAATGCAAGAGCGCGGCACATTGACATATCTGCCGAAACAGAAATAAGCTCAATGATTTCTGTTGCCTTTTCGGTTGTGAATGACGATATTCCGTTCAGGCTGTGGCGAAGCCAGAGAGGGCAGGCTTCTTCATTCCAAACGGTTTGTGCTGTTGAGAAAAGAGAATCCTTTTCACTTTCGTGACAAAGATAAACAAAATCCGCACTTTTATCGGCAACAAGACTCACCAAAGCGCTCTCAGCCTTTGTTATATACACGGGTTCAAGGCCGATTATCATTGCGGGGTCTGCTTCTTTTATTGTTTTGCAAAGCTCACCGACGGCGTTTTTATAGTCCGAAAGAGTTTCGTCAAACCCGCCGATAATAATAAAATCAGTGTTGAATTCTTTTGAGAAATCCGCAAGATATGAGCTTCCCTCGGATATATCGGCTCTCACACCGAAATAAAGTGAATTGCTTTTTGCGGTTTCAAGCAGAGCGGATACCTCGTTTTTGTTTTCGTTTGTGAGATTGAGAATAACTGTGTTGAAGCCGAGTTTTTCAAAATCGGCAAGGTCTTTTTCGGAGTTTTCGCTGTATGCGGAATATTCACAGGCAACAATTGCTTCGGGAGGTGTGCTTTTGGGCCTTCCTTCAACGGGAATATCAGCCTGAGTTGTTTCCTGCTGAGTGACGGATGTTGTTTCGTCTTCAAATGCTTTTTGCAGCTCTCCGAATTTGCCTGTTGCAAACATTGCCGCAACAATGCCGACAACTGCAACTGCGATGCTGACGATTGATGCAATTAAAATTTTGTTTTTCATTAATCTTTCCCCGTTTTAATCGTGTTTTTTAAATTGCTTATCTCGTTTTTACATCCGTTTCTTGTTAAATCCTGATATGAGAAAACAACAAAGCCGCCGTAGTTTGAATTTTTTTGAATGCATTCAGCCTGACGGGTGAGAATATCGCTGTTTTCCTGCCATTCTTTTTTGCCTTTTCCCGCATAGTTATCTGCTGTGTTGCATTTATATGCCGCAATGCCGCAGATAAGCTTTATATCGGGATTCCTCGGCAGATTTCCCCATTGAGCGAGAAGCTTTTTAAAATCGTGGGTTTCGTGCTCAAAGCCGAAATAAATCTGCGGAATAATAATATCCGCATATCCCTTTTTTGAAAGCCAGAGCTTAACATCGGCATAAAGCTTGTTTTCGTTTTCATCAAGCTTTGCGGAAGGGCTTATGCTGACTGTGAGCGAGTTGTTATATGATTTTACGGTTGAATACAAAGCCGAAACGAATGAGTTCACATTTGCCTTGCGCCATTCGGAAAGGCTGAGTTTCCCGCCTTCGGATTTATATTCGGAATATTGAATTTTGTCAACCTTTTCATCGGTTGAAGGGTAAAAATAATCGTCTATATGTATACCGTCTATGTCGTATTTTGTTATTATTTCACGAACGCCGTCGAGGATTCTTGCGTGGTTTTCGGTGCACGAAGGATTATAATAAATCCCGTTTGAAAGAATGCATATTTCTCCGTTTTCGTTGCCCGCATCAATAATCTTTTTGGCGGGGTTGCTGTTGCTGAGAAGTGAAACATCTTTTTTGGTTGAAACCCTGAACGGATTTATCCAGCCGTGAACCGATATGCCGTATTTGTTTGCGCTTTCAAGCAAAACTTCAAACGGGTCAAATGAAAGAGCAGCGCCTTCTTTGCCTGCAATATAAGCCGAATACGGATAAATATCCGATTCATAAAAAGCATCGGAAAAGGCTCTCAGATGAACAAATGCCGTGTTGAGACCGCAGTCCCTGATGTTTCGGAACATTTCGTGGGTTGTTGCTTTGTATTGAGCGCGGGTTTTGCCCGCGGCGCTTGTATAATCGTAGCACGAAATCCAGATTCCGCGAAGCTCGTTTTCGACCGAAGGTGCTTTTGTTGTTGAAACGGTTGTTTTAACCGTTGTCGCCTTGGTTGTTGCGGGTTTCCCGGTTGTCTGTTTGGCGGTTATTTTTTCTGACGGTTTAGCAGAGGAAACCGTTGAACTGTTTTTCGTTGAATGAACAGCAGATGATAAAACGGTTGCCGCAACACCCGAGCTTGCGGTTGTTGAGCTCTCGTTTTCGGCTTCGGTGCAAACGGGTTCGGAGTCTTCTTCAAAAAATTCCGAAACGGTTGCAGGCACGGGAACCGTTGTGAAATCATATGAGTATTCTGATTTTTTCAGTTGACACGACGGCAGTAAAAGACATATAATCATTATGAGAGGAATGATTTTTTTCATAGCGTTCAGTCCTTTCACTGCAAGTATATATGTAAAGGAATGTTGAATATGCCGCAATTTTCTGATTTTATAATGGTTTATATGTTTGCGATAAGTCTTGCCGCAGTTATAATTACGGTTTACGATAAAAACGCGGCAAAGAAAAAGAGAAAAAAGAAAAGAGTGCCCGAATCAACGCTGATGCTTATCGGGCTTTTCGGCGGAGCGTTGCCGATGTATGTTACGATGAGGCTGATTCGTCATAAAACGAAACATAAAAAGTTTATGATAGGTCTGCCGCTTGAAATTATTCTTCACGCGGTGATTGCATTTGTATATTTCTTTTAAAGCACGGGCGGAATTAATCCGCCCGTTTTGCATTTTAAAGAGTGCTTAAATCATAAGGTGTGCGCTGATAAACAAAATAGTTGAGCCAGTTTGTGAAAAGAAGATTTGCCGTTCCTCTCCAGGTTATGGGAGGAATCATATTCGGGTCATCATCAGGGAAATAATTGAATGGAACTTTTATTTCAAGACCCTTGTTGACATCTCTGAAATACTCCTTCGCAAGAGTTTCTCTGTCATATTCAGAATGACCCGTTGCATAGAAGTTTCTGCATTCCATATCCGATATGAGGTGAACACCCGCTTGCTCCGAATATGAAATAATCTGCAAATCCTTAACAAGAGCAATATCGCTCATCTTGTTTCTTGTGTGTCTTGAATGAGGCACATAGAATTTTTCGTCAAGACCTCTCATAAGAGGATGATACGGGTCAAGGCATTTGTGGGGGAACACGCCGAAAAGTTTCTCTTCAAGCGGATATTTGGGTATTCCGTAATGATAGTAAAGCGCTGCCTGAGCACCCCAGCATATGTGGAAGGTTGAATAAACATTCTTTTTGCTCCACTCAAAAATCCCGCAGAGCTCGTCCCAATAGTCAACCTCTTCAAATTCAAGGTTTTCAACGGGTGCACCCGTAACGATGAGACCGTCGTATTTTTTATCGCAGATTTCATCGAATGTTTTATAGAATTTGAGCATGTGCTCCTGAGAGGTGTTTTTTGATTTATGGGATTTAACCTGAAGAAGCTCAACCTCAACCTGAAGAGGGGAGTTGCTCAATAATCTGAGCAACTGAGTTTCGGTTTCGATTTTGGTTGGCATAAGATTGAGTATGAGTATGTTAAGAGGGCGGATATCCTGAGAAACAGCTCTGTCCTCTGTCATAACAAATATGTTTTCGCTTTCCAGCGCTTTGTGTGCGGGAAGCTCGTTTGCTATTTTGATGGGCATTGAATCACCTTATTTTTTGATACTATATTTTGAGAATTTTTTTGTTTGCTGTGAGAAGCGCTTTTGAAACTGCGGATGCAATAACAAAGCAGGCAACAACTTCAACCGCACCGTTAAGACCGACAAACCAAGCGAAAAAGCTTACGATGTTTGTTGCGGCGGATTGACCGTAGAGGTTTGCAAACATATCTGTTTTGCCGAAAAGCAGAATAAAAGAGCCGACGAAAAGCAGAGTGTTGAGAAGCGGACAGCAGATGCTTGAAATTGCACAGGGAAGAGAATTGCCTTTTGTTTTTGACGATATTCCCTTGAAAATCAGACCTGTGAGCCATCCTTCAAGAATTCTCGGGATAACGCAGATAATGAAAGTGAAAATCGGGTTTATTCCGAAAAGTGCAGTGCCGAATGCGCTCATTCCGAAGCATTGCCAGAAGCTCGTAAGGCCGAAAACCGCTCCGCATACCGCCCCGGCAGAAGGACCGAGTACGGTTGCCGCGATGGCAACGGGAATAACATTCAGCGTTATTTCGATAACGCCGATTTTGATGTATCCGATGCTTGTGAAGCCGAAAATAAGCAGCAGTGCAACAAGCACGGAAAGCTGGGTCAGGCGCAGCGTGCGCCCAAGGTTTTTGTTTTTTGACATAATATATTTCCTCCTTGCTGTTACTCCGATGAATCGGATGCAACGCAAAATTTAGCATAGATAGTAATATCAAAAATTATTTTTTGTTTTTTTCATAAAGAACTTTGAGCCCGTAATGGATAAGCTCGCCGTTATAAACGATATCTCTTTTGCAGCTTTTGATAAGGTCTTTTGCAAGGCCGCCCGTAGCAACGGTTGACATAACCTTTTCGCCGAGCTCTTCTTCAAGCTTTTCGCAAAGACCGTCAATCATAGCGGCATAGCCGAAAACAGTTCCCGATTGCATTGAGTCAACGGTGTTTCTGCCAATGGCGTTTTTGGGGGTTTTGAGGCTGATGCTGGGGAGCTGGGATGTTCTTGCCGAAAGAGCATCAAGAGAAATGCCGATGCCCGGAGTGATTGTGCAGCCGCGGAAGGCGCCGTTTTTATCTATAACGCTGATTTTGCTTGCCGTTCCGAGGTCAACAACAAGGCAGGGAAGGGGGTATAGCGCCGATGCGCCGATACAGCCCGCAAGCAAATCCGCGCCGAGCTGAGCGGGGTTATCAATCAGAATGTTCATTCCTGTTTTTATTCCGGGGCCGAGAAGCATCGGTTTGCAGTCTGTCAGTTTTTCAACTGCCTCACCGATTGCCGAAGACAATTCGGGAACAACGCTGCTGATTGCCGCACCGTGAAAGCTGCTCAGCGGTGTGTTGTAAAGCGAGAAAATCTGTTTGAATTCAATGGCGTATTGGTCGGGCGTTTTTGACCTGTCTGTAGCAATGCGCGAAACAAAAGCAAGGTCGTTTTCGTTATAGACACCCATTGTTATATTAGTGTTTCCGATGTCAATTGTAAGAAGCATTGAATCACCCCTATTTTACATTCCGTATCATTATACACTATATTATAAAATAATGCAATGCTTGTAAATATAAAATATTATTGTATAATAAATAATAAAACAAGAGGGGGTGTGTGATCTGAAATGTTTTATTTGTCCGCGCGAGTGCGGAGCGCAGCGTGAAAGCGAAAAAGGGCTATGCGGCGCGGGAAACAAAATAAAAGTTGCAAGAGCTGCGCCTCATCATTGGGAAGAGCCTTGTCTGAGCGGAACAAACGGTTCGGGAACGGTTTTCTTTTCAGGTTGCAATCTCGGATGCGTATTTTGTCAGAATTATGATGTGAGCCACCGTGCGTTCGGTATGGAGGTCAGCGAAAAACATCTGATGAAGGTTTTTGATGCGTTGATTGAAAAAGATGTTCATAATCTTAATCTTGTAACGCCCACTCATTACGCACCGATGCTTGCGAAGGTTTTGAAAGAGTATAATTCACCTGTTCCCGTTATCTATAATTCTTCGGGCTATGAAAAGGCAGAAACGCTGAAAATGCTGGAAGGCCTTATTGATATATACCTTCCCGATATAAAATATTTTGACGATGCGCCTGCGCTGAAATATTCGGGAGCAGAGGATTATTTTGAATATGCATCGTCTGCCGTGCTTGAAATGCACCGCCAGGTCGGCACGGTTGAGCTTGATGAAAACGGTCTTGCAAAACGCGGTGTTATCATCAGACATATGGTTTTGCCAGGCAACATTTCTCAGGCGGTCAAGGTTTTTGAATGGGTCAGGGATAATCTTCCGATTGAAACATATATAAGCGTTATGAGACAGTATACTCCTTTCGGAAAAGCAAAGGAAATTCCGCCCGTAAACAGAAAGCTGTCATCGAGAGAATATTCTGTTGTGAAACAAAAAATACTCGCAATGGGCTTTGAAAACTGTTATTTTCAGAGCGGTGAATCCGCTCAGGAAAGTTTTATTCCAAATTTTAGTTTGGAAGGTGTTGACCTTTAATAAAAAAAGTGTTAAATTATAATAAATAAACAAATTAACGGAGGTTTATGTAAAAATGAAAGGATTTTTCGGAGAATTCAAGAAATTTATTATGAGAGGCAATGTTATTGATCTTGCAGTCGGTGTTATCATCGGCGGCGCATTTCAGGCAATTGTCACCTCACTTGTTAATGATATCATTATGCCCCTTATCGGCCTTGCAACAAACGGTATTGATTTTGTGAATAAGTATATTGCTCTCGGAGATATTCCCGCAGATCTTGGCGCACAGCCCACTCTCGCTCAGCTTAAGGATGCAGGCATTGCAGTAATCGCTTACGGCAGCTTTATCAATGCGGTTATCAACTTCATCATTATGGCTTTTGTTATTTTCTGTATCGTCAGAACAATTAACAAGGTCGCAGAAAAAGCATCAAAGAAAGAGGTTGAAGAAGCTCCCGCAGAGCCCACAACAAAAACTTGCCCCTATTGCAAGAGCGAAATTGCAATTGAGGCAACAAGATGCCCCAACTGCACATCAGAGCTTTAATGCTCAATGCGGCACAAAGCTCGTTATGACGCTTTGTGCCGTTTTTTAAATAAGGAGTTATTTATGAAATTAGGATTTATCGGAACGGGCAACCTTGCAAGCGCAATTCTCAGAGGAGTTGTTGCTGCGGGTAAAATAAAGCCCGAAGGAATTTTAATTTATGATATATTTACAGAGAAGGTAACTCAGCTTGCCTCAGAGCTTGGCGTTAATGCGGCAGAAAGTGCGGTTCAGATTGCGTCTGAATGCGAAAATGTTGTTATTGCCGTGAAACCCAAGGATTTTGCTTCTCTTGCAGACGGAATAAAAAACGAAATCAAGTCAAAGAATTCTCTTGTTATTTCAACTGCGGCAGGCACTGAGATCTCAAAGATAACATCATATTTCGGTTTCAATGCCAAAATAGTTCGTATTATGCCCAATCTTAATGCGGCGGCAGGGGAATCAATGACGGCTTTCTGTGTTTCGTCACTTGTTTCGGATGAAGAAAGATCGTTTGCAAATGAATTCTGCTCCTGCTTCGGCAAATGCGTTGAGCTTGAAGAAAAATATTTTTCTGCGTTTACCGCTCTTGCAGGCTCTGCACCCGCTTTTGCATTTATGTTTGCTGATGCTCTCGCAAATGCGGGCGTAAAATACGGGATTCCCGCCAAAATCTCAAGAGAGATTGCCGCACAGATGCTTTTCGGCTCTGCAAAGCTGATGCTTGAGAGCCCTCTTGCTCTCGGTCAGCTTATTGCAAATGTCTGCTCACCCGGCGGAACAACAATCGAAGGTGTATGCAGCCTCAAAGAAACAGGCTTTGAATCTTCGGTTATAACAGCGGTTGATAAAACCGTTGAAAAAGATAAAATGATGAATGCTTCAAAGTAAAGAGGTGTTTTTATGGAAGTTTTGCTTTTGAGTTCGCTCGAAAAGGTTTTTGCCGATGAAAAACCGTTGGCTCCGAGATACGGAAGCTTTTCAATGCTCAAAAATGAACGTGTTTCGTTTCAAACAGCGTTCTGTTGCGAAAAAAGTTCGGCTGTAACCGTTGAATTAAACGGAAGCCTTGCAAAAAAAACAAAAACATTTTTTGTTAAAGATGTTCCCGTAGGAACTGCTTGCAACGAAAATTCCGATGATTTTTTCCTTCGCAAAACATCGGGGGATTATCCCGATTGCCTTGTTCCCGTTGACGGCGAAATAAAGGTTGAAGGCGGAAAGTGGCACAGCATATGGTTTGAAGTTTCTCCCGATGGCGAAACGGGCGAAAGTGAGCTTTCCGTTAAAATAAAAACAGCAGATGAAGAGAGCTGCGATACGGTTAAAATCGATGTTATCGATGCTTCACTTCCCGAGCAGGAACTTATTTATACAAACTGGTTCCACGCAGACTGCCTTTGCAATTATTACGGCGTTGAACCCTTCAGCGATGAATTCTGGCGCATATGCAGAAATTTTGTCAAAACAGCGGTTGACCACGGAATGAACTGCATTCTGACCCCTGTTTTTACCCCTCCGCTTGACACAAGAGTGGGCGGAGAAAGAAGAACGGTTCAGCTTGTTAAAATTCGTCACAGCGGCGGAAAATATTTCTTCGATTTCTCAAATTTCAGAAAATGGGTTTCAATCTGCCGTGAATGCGGAATAAAATATTTTGAAATCAATCATTTCTTCACCCAGTGGGGTGCAAAGCACGCTCCGAAAATTGTTGCTCTTGACCGAAAGGGAAGAGAAAAGAAGATTTTCGGTTGGTTTACCCGCACTTCAAGCAAGGCTTACGATGAATTTCTTCGTCAGTTTGCGGCGGCATTCATCAAGGTTGCCGAAAGTGAAGGGATAAAAGATAAATGTTTCCTTCATGTTTCTGATGAACCCAATGAAAAACAGCTTGAAACTTATGCAAAAAGAGCAAAGCTCATTGAGAATTTATTCCCCGGATTCAAAGTTATAGATGCACTTTCGGATTATGAATATTATCAGAAGGGTGCGGTAAAACATCCGATTCCCTGCGAAGACAGCATAAATGATTTCATCGGCAATGTTCCCGAATTATGGGCTTATTATTGCTGCGGTCAGGATCATTCATATCTGCCGAACAGATTTATCGCGATGCCTTCACTCAGAAACAGAGTGCTCGGTATGATACTTTATAAATATGATGTTAAGGGTTTCCTTCAGTGGGGCTATAACTTCTATAATCTTCAGTATTCGGTCAAGGCGATTGACCCTTACAAAATAACCGACGCAGGCGGTTCGTTCCCTTCGGGAGATTCATTTATGGTTTATCCTTCACCCAATGGCGAGGCATACGAATCTCTCCGTCTTAAAGTTTTGCACAGCGGTTTTGAAGATATGCGTGCGCTCAGGCTGCTTGAAAGCAAAATCGGCAGAGAAAAGGTGCTTGAATTTATTGATAAGGATTTGTTCAAGCCGCTCACATTTATGGAATACCCCCACGAAAATGATTGGCTTATCGAAATGCGAGAGGCAATCAATATGAAAATCAAGGAGAACTGATATGTCCATTGTTTTTGACAGCGAAAAAAAGATATTCAAGCTTGATACAGCAACATCAAGCTATATTTTTCAGATTTACGAACAGAACTATATAGTTCATCTTTATTACGGAGCAAAAATACCCGATAACAATGTTACGGGTCTTAAGTACAGAGGCGGATTTCCTTCGTTCAGCCCCAATAATATAAAGGTTGATGACTGGATGTTTTCACCCGATGTAACTCCTATGGAGTATCCCGGTGAGGGCACCGGTGATTTCAGAATTTCCGCTTTTTCCGTTCGCAATGCAGACGGAAACAACTCAACAGATGTTCGCTATGTTTCGCATAAAATTTATGCGGGCAAGCCGTCAATCGAAGGCCTTCCCGCTCTTTATGTTGAAAATGACGACGAAGCAACAACTCTTGAACTCCTTACCGAAGACAGCGTAACGGGCGTTCAGGCTGTGCTTTATTTCACAGTTTTTGAAAAGTTCGGCGCAATGACAAGAAGTGTCAAGGTGATCAATAATTCCGATAAAACCGTTGAAATTGAAAGAGTTATGAGCGCTTGTGTGGATTTCCACACTCACGACTATGAAATGCTCACTCTTTACGGCAGATGGAGCAAAGAAAGAAGCCTTGAGAGAAGACCTCTTGCCCACGGCAGACAGCTTGTTTCAAGCAAGAGAGGCTCATCGAGCCATCATCAGAATCCCTTCGGTGCAATTGTTGATAAGGGCGCAACAGAGGATTACGGCAATGCTTACGGCTTCAATCTTGTTTACAGCGGAAATTTTGCTTTCGAAGCTGAAGTTAATCAGTTTGCGGGCACAAGAGTTATAATGGGCATCAATCCCGAAGGCTTCGGATGGACTCTTGAACCCGGCGCAGAGTTCAATTCTCCCGAAGCTGTTATGGTTTATACACCCGACGGCATCGGCGAAATGAGCAGAATATTCCACAGACTTTACAGAAAGCATCTTATCCGTGGCAAGTGGAAAGATATAAAACGCCCGCTTCTTATCAATAACTGGGAAGCAACAGGTATGGATTTCACAGGCGATCAGCTTGTAACTTTTGCAGAAAGAGCAAAAGAGCTTGGCATTGAAATGCTTGTTATGGATGACGGCTGGTTCGGCGACAGAAATTCTGACCGCAGCGGTCTGGGTGATTGGCAGGTTAACGAAGAGAAACTCGGAGGCACTCTTGCCGAGTTTGTTGAAAAAATAAATGATCTCGGAATAAAATTCGGCATCTGGTATGAGCCCGAAATGATTTCGAGAGACAGCAATCTCTATCGTGCTCATCCTGATTGGTGTATCCATGTTCCCGGCAGAGAAAAATCAATAGCACGCTATCAGTATGTGCTTGATTATTCAAGGCAGGATGTACGTGATTACATATTTAACGAGATGTATAAGGTTCTTTCAACCTGTAAAATTGATTATCTCAAATGGGATTTCAACCGTAATCTTACCGAGGTCGGTTCAGCGGCTCTTCCCGCTGACAGGCAGAAGGAGGTCTTCCACCGCTTTGTTCTCGGAACATATGAGGTTATGGACAGACTTACAAAAGCCTTCCCCGATATGCTTATCGAAAACTGCTCGGGCGGCGGCGGACGATTTGATCCCGGTATGCTGTATTTTTCACCGCAGATATGGACCAGCGATAACACAGACCCCATTGAACGCCTCACAATTCAGTTCGGAACATCGATGTGCTATCCTGCATCAACCATGGGTGCCCATGTTTCCGCATGCAGAAGAACGGGCTATGATACCAAAGGTCTTGTTGCTCTCTGGGGTTCGTTCGGATATGAGCTTGATCCCAATAAGTTCACCGATGAAGAAAAAAGAATCGTAAAACGCCAGGTGAAAGAATATCATAAATATTATGATGTTATTCATTACGGCGATCTCTACAGGCTTATAAGCCCCTTCGAAAACAACAACAGAGCTGCTTGGGAATTTGTTTCTGAAGATAAAAACGAAGCGCTTCTCACAAGCATTGTTATCAGCAGACCTGCCGATACCGCTTTGTTTATAAAGCTTAAGGGTCTTGATCCCGAAAAGTATTATGTTGATGAGGATACCGATGAGGTTTATTCGGGCGCATTGCTTATGAATGCGGGTGTTTGCCTGCCGAATGAAAGTGTCTCTGACGGTTCCGGATTTATTAAGTATTTCAAAGCATTGAAATAAATATTTTTAAGGAGGAAGATATCATGAAATTCTGTCCCAATTGCAACACAGCTGCAGACGATAACGCAACATTCTGCACAGTATGCGGCGCAACTTTTGCTCCCGCAAATCCCAATGCAGGTACTTACACACCGCCTATCGTTAACAGCTTCGACCACACAGCAGAGTTTGATGCAAATGATGTTGCAGAAAATAAGATCTGGGCTTCGCTCGGCTATATTTTCGGTTTCATTGGAGTTATCATTGCATTGCTTGCAAAGAAGGAATCAGCTTTTGTTGATTTCCATATAAAGCAGGCTCTCAAGATTTCAATTGCTTCAACTCTCATCGGTATCATTACTGCTGTTCTCAGCTGGACACTTATTGTTCCTTTTGTTGGTCTTATTGCAATCACAGCTCTTGAAGTTATCAGCTACATCAGCTTCTTTGATGCATTCAAAGGCAATGCAAAAGAGCCCGCAATCATTCGCAACCTCAATTTCCTCAAATAATTGAGAAAAGCCAAAGCCCCTCGGATTTTATCCGAAGGGCTTTTCTTTATTTGTTTTTTGATTTTTGTTTTTTAGTTAGTTTGATTAATCCGGCAACGCCTGCAACCGCGCCTGCAACAATCGCAAATTCTTTGACGGCGGTTGTTACCTGAGAAACGCTTGTAGGCGCATAGGAGTAAAGAAAGAATTTTGCTTTGTTCTTTACCTTTTTGCCGCAAAGTTCGCCGAATGTCACTGTTTTTGTTTCGTATCTTCCGTCTTCTTCTATATTGAATATACGCACGCCTCTGTTATGACCCGGGCCGTAAACATTGAAGCCTGCGCCCTGAGTATAGCCGAGGTCGATTCCTTTATAATCCGAAACGAAGCTGTTTATGTGGTCATGGCCAACATAAAGACCGAGCACCTCGCCTTTTTCAAGAAAAGCATCAACCTGACCGATGTTTTCAAACGGTGCAGCGGGAGATTCCTTCATGAAATCCCGAAGTCCGCAGTTATACAGGTCAAGTGTATAGAATTCGTTTTTGTGGTCGCCGTAGGCTCTTACTGCGCCTTTTGTGAAGCGTTTCACCTTCTTGATAACATCAAAATATTCGGGTGTGGGAATATGCTGAAAAACAAGAGAGGGGAGCGGGCTTTCATATGAATCTCTTATGTTGCGATACCAATCAAGCTGTTCGGCATAAACGCCGCTGTATCCGCCGTTTTTTGCTCTTGAATGAGTGTCAAAAAGATAAACAAGGAATTTATCGTCAATACTCAGACAGAAGGTTGCAGGGTCGTCTTCAGCTGCAGCATCGGCATAAACAAACATCGGAGAACGCTTGTAAAATTCAAATTGTTCAGGCTTTTTCAAAGCGGCTTCGCCGTCGTGGTTGCCGAAAGTCATTGTGAACGGAATGCCGTGCTCTTCAAGGGGCTTTATGAGTGCGCTGAGGGTTGATTCAACATTCTTTTTGCCTTTTTCGCCAAGAAAAAAAGAAGAATAACCTTTTATCTGGTCGCCCGTGAATATAACAAGATCCGGCTTTTCAGCTTCAAGAGCTGCGTTGATAAGTTTTATTGTGTCGGGCGATACAGCGGGAATTTCCTGCGTATCGGCAATCTGCATAATCTTGAACTTACCGTTTCTGAAATTCAGTTCTTTGTTTTGCATCTGAACACCGCCTGTTAAAAACCGCCGAAGTCTGAGAGCTTCGGCGGTGAATTTTTATTTGCTGTTGATATGGCTTTCAAAGCCGTATTTTGTGAGAAGCTTGTGAATTCTGTCTTTGGGATCAAGAAGACCGCTGACAGATTCGTCGTGGTTGAGAGTATCGATGATGTATGAGCAGTATTTTGAAACGTCAACGCTTACATACCATTCTCTTTCAAGAAGCTCCTTGGGGGAGTAAATAAGGTTTGTTGTGAAAACCTTGTTGATGAGTCCGTCTGCATAAGCCTTATCAAAGGTTTCAAGACCGTTGCAGAAAAGGCCGAAGGAAGCGCAGATGAAAATTCTGTTTGCTTTGAGTTCTTTAAGCTTGGTTGCAACTTCAATCATTGAATCGCCTGAAGAAATCATATCGTCAATGATGATAACATCTTTGCCTTCAACGTTTGTTCCGAGGAATTCATGAGCAACGATGGGGTTTCTTCCGTCAACAATAACAGAATAATCGCGGCGCTTATAGAACATACCGAGGTCAAGGCCGAGAACGCTTGAGAAATAGATGCATCGGCCCATACCGCCTTCGTCGGGTGAAATAACCATCATATGGTTGTTGTCGATGTTGAGGTCAGGAATGTTTTTGCACATTGCCTTGATCATCTGATAAACGGGCTGAACGTTTTCAAAGCCGTTCTGGGGGATAGCATTCTGAACTCTGGGGTCGTGAGCATCAAAAGTGATGATGTTTTCAACTCCGAGATTGTAGCAAAGCTCGCGAAGCATATCTGCGCAGTCAAGAGATTCTCTGCTTGAGCGTCTGTGCTGTCTTCCTTCGTAAAGCATAGGCATAATAACATTGATTCTTCTTGCCTTGCCTGCGATGGCGCTTATTGCCCTTTTAAGGTTTGAGAAATGGTCATCGGGGCTCATGGGCACATATCTGCCGTACATTTTGTATTCAACGCCGTAATTGAAGGGGTCACAAAGGATGAACACGTCAAAACCTCTGACGCTTTCGTTAATGACGCATTTTCCTTCGCCTGTGCCGAATCTGGGGAAAGAAGCTTTAATGATGTATGTGTCTCTTTCGTAGCCAACGAAAGGAAGAGTCATCTTATGCTCGCTATCTCTTTCTTTTCGCCAGTTAACAAGGTAGGCGTCAATTTTTTTTGCAACATCTTCACAGCCGGGCAATGCAATAATTCCGAGCTGGCCGACGGGTATTGTTCTGAAATCTTCGTAATCGGGCATAGCTAATTCCTCCGCATTTAATATATCACTGATATTCTACTATATTTTGATGGATTTTGAAAGACTATATCGAAAAATAAGGAAGAAAAAAATACACAATATTTTGTGCTTAATTTGTACATTTTGCCGATAAACACAATATAGAAGGTGTATGGGGTGTTATGTGTAGCTTCGGTCAACGTTTATAACGGTGAAATAATTTTCATTTTCCGTTTTGATTTTTATGCCAACAAGCTCTTTGAATTCGGTTTCCGTGTATTTTGCTTTTCGTGGAAGAACAACATCAAAAATGAGGTTTGTGTGAGTAGGACCTTCAACAACTCTGAAATCGTGAACGGTTGCATCTTCGCATATTCCGATAACCGTTTTCGCTGCAAGTTCTTTGAGTTTATGTGTTCTTTCGTCGTTTATAATCGGGTCCATATGTATTGAAATTTCAATGCCGAGCTGTTCTTTTATCTGCCTTTCGAGAATGTCGATTGTGTCGTGGCTCTGAAGAATATCAATATCTGCGGGAACTTCTGCGTGAAGAGAACCGTAGATTTTTGCGTGACCGTAGCTGTGGAGCACAAGGTCGTGAATTCCGACAACACCTTCGGTTGAAAGCACAAGCATTTCAAGTTCTTTAACAATTTCTTTATCGGGCGGTTCGCCGAGAAGGGGACCCATTGTTTCTCTTATTATATTGATACCCGCATAGATGATAACAAGGGCAACAATTATGCCCATAACCGCATCAACAGGTAAATCGGTGTATTTTGAGGCGATAAGAGCAATCAGTGAACAGGTTGTTGCTGCAATGTCACCGATGCTGTCGGTTACAACTGCATTAACAGAAACAGAATCTATCATTTTTCCGATTTTTCTGTTGAAGAGCGCAAGCCAGAGCTTTCCGAAAATTGAAAGCACAAGCACAACAACAGCGGGCACGCTGAAAATAACCGTTTCGGGGTTGCGGAATTTATCGATTGATGTTTTGATGAGCTCAACACCCATAATCAGAATGAAAAACGCAAGAGTGAGAGCAGAAATATATTCAACTCTTCCGTGACCGAAGGGGTGCTCATCATCGGCGGGTTTTCCCGAAATCTTAAAGCCTGCAAGGCTGATAACGGAGCTGAGAGCATCGAAAATATTGTTCATTCCGTCGGCGACAATCGAAACGCTCTTGGTGAGCAGACCGAAAATCATTTTGAAAACCGAAAGAACGGTGTTGAGAACGATTCCCACAATTCCGCTGAGTGTACCGAGCTTTATTCTTACCTTTTCGCTGCGGATGTTTTTATAATCCTTCACAAAAATCTTAATTAACAGATTTGTCATATTTTCAGTCCTTTATAACGTGAATATCAAGCTGCCCGTAGGGGATTGAAATTTTGCTTTCATCAAATGCTTTTTTGACATTTTCTTGCATATAATAGAAGATATCCCAATAATCGTTGCTGTTGCACCATATGAAACAGGCAAGATTAACCGAGCTTGCGGCGTGCTCTTTAACGGCAATGAGCGGATCGGGATCGGTTAAAATCAGATCATTGCTTTTGATGACATCAAGCAATATTTCTTTGGCTTTTGAGATGTCAGCATCGTAAGAAATTGAGAAAACAAAATCAATTCGGCGTTTGTTCTCTGCGTTGTAATTTATAATATTGCTGTTTGTGATTGTTGCGTTGGGAACGATAACACGCTTGTTATCAGCAGTGATGAGTGTTGTATACATCATTTTGATTTCCTGAACGCTGCCGCTTACCGTTCCGATATCAATATAGTCGCCGCTTTTGAACGGTTTGTTGAAAATAATCTGAATTCCGCTTGCAAACTGGCTTATACTTGACTGAAGGCCGAGACCGGCGGTTATACCTGCGGCGCCGAGAGCTGTTATGAAAGAGTTAACATCAACATTAAGTGCCGAAAAAGCAGAGAGAACAAAAATAAGATTTATCAGAAAAACAACCATTGTTTTGATGAAAGAATGAACGGAGGAGTCAACACCTCTTGCTTTCATAGCTTTCACAAGAAGGCCGCCTGTGATTTTTGAAACAACAAATCCGATAATCAGAATCAGAATTGCGGTGAAAACAGCCGGCAGATGCGCTTCGATTATACCTAAAACAGCTTTATAATCGCCGTTTCTTATATGGTCAAAAATGGTTGGCTGCGATGCGCTGAGCATATAAAAACCCATAACATTTCTCCTTAAAATAATCTAACTTTATTATTATATATCCTTTTATTTTGAAATGCAATAGTCAGTTGAAAATGGCAGAAGATCGAAAAAAGCAGATTTTGTGTTGACAAATTGCAAACTATATTTTATAATAGTAACGCTGAATTGGTGAAAAAGGCTTTTTCTTCCAACGCAGTTTAAATGCCGGTGTGGCGAAATCGGCAGACGCAAGGGACTTAAAATCCCTCGGTGGCAACACCGTACCGGTTCAAGTCCGGTCACCGGCACCAAAATGTTCTCCACTTGCGCAATCGGAGGCATTGATTAATGAACGATGAGTAATTAGAGCTTTTCGGCTATATACATAATCCTGAGCAAGGGATCAACAATTGTAATTATGTATTTTATTCGGAAAACTCAAAATTATTCATTGTTCATTATTTTTTTGTCAAAGAAATACCCGCTGCTATCGTTTTGATAACAGCGGATTTTTTATTTTATAAGCATTTTTAATTTGTCAGGCTTTTTTGTTGTTATGTTATCGGGCGAGAAGGCGAGGGCTTTGAGCATATCGGATTTTTTGTTCGCAGTCCAGAGCGAAAGGAGAAGCCCGCTTTCGTGAACTTTTTTTGCCATCATCTCGGATACACCCTTGAAATTTGAGTTTATGCCGAATGCGCCGAGTTCAATCGATTTGTGTATGATGCAGTCAACATATTTTTCATCAGTGCTTTCTTCAATTGAGGGATTGTAGTTGATATAATACGGTATATCCGAATTGTTGCGCACGGTTTCAACCCAATCCTCAAAAACACCTGTGTAAAAAACTCTTTTTTCAAGCCCGAAAGCTTTTACGAGTTTATCAACCTCGGGAAGATTTGCGGTTGATTTTATGTCAAGATTGATTTTGCATTCTTTGCTTTTTGCAACCTCTTCAAGCGCTTTTTCAAGCAAAACGCCCTGTCTTTGAGACGGGGAGGAGTTATGGATTATAACCGCCGTACCGTCGGGTCTGAAGCTGACATCAAATTCGACAACATCCGACCCGCATTCAACCGCTGTTCTGACCGATGAAATGCTGTTTGCTTTTGTTCCGAATGCGCCCGCGTGGCTTGTAACCGTAAATCCTTCGGGAAGCGTTACGGATTTTATTGGTTTCATAAAATCACCTCTGCAGTATCATTAAATCACAGCTTGGTTTCTTTGTCAATAATCGAATTTTTTTATATTTATTCATACAAATTATATAAAAGTTGTTGAACAATGAAAAAAAATATGTTATCATTAAACAAAATGAATAAATATTATAGAGGAGGCGATCAGGTGGAAGAAAATAACAAACGCACTCTTGATGAAAACACTCAGGGCTTAAGTGTTGATTATGAAAAAGGTGTTAAGAATCCGCTTCTTATTAACCGTCGCTACGTTGGGCGCAGAGAGCGTCTGGGTTATCTTCTCAATGATGTTTCGGGAAGCTTCAATATTGATAAATATAAAGACCGTTTCATTTATGATATTGTTTTGCTCGATTTCGATTTTTTGGCAATTTTCGGTCTGTTTTCGGGCTTGTGGGATGTTTTGAACGACACCTTTATCGGCGTTATCGTTGACCGCACCCGCACCCGTTGGGGCAAGTTCAAGCCGTATATATTGCTCGGTAAAATTCCTCTTACGCTCATCGGTTTGTGGTATTGGTTTATGCCACTTGTTTTTTCTGGCACATCTGCCGATTATGCGCCGAAGCTTATGTTTTATGCGATTTTCAGCATAATTTGCGAAACGGCAGGAACATTTACCGCGATTGCGGGAACGGGATTTATGTCAACAATAACGCCCGACCCGCTTGAAAGAACAAGTCTGATAACAATGGCAAAGCTGTTTTCGGGTCTGATAGGCGAAAAGCTTCCCGAGCTTGCCTTCGGTCTTTTGCTTGACCTTGTAAACAATCAGGTTGTTCAGTGGAACAGAACAAGCCTTTTCATCGGTTTCGGTATATTCACCGCCGTTGCGGGCTGTGCAATGTCGTTCTATTTCATATGCGTAACAAAAGAAAGAGTTACCCAGTCCATCGAAAAGCCGAGTGTTGTTCAGGGTCTTAAGGCTATTCTTAACAACAGACCCATTCTGCTCTATACTCTTTCGGAATTCCTTGCAGGTTTTACCGTAAGCAAGAGCAGAATAAACTACTATATTGACGTTCTCGGTTCAGCAACATATCAGACAATCGTTGGCATTCCCGCATCTCCCATTTCAACGATCAGCTATGCTTTTATAGCACCG
The DNA here is from genome assembly GCA_045613625.1 of Acutalibacteraceae bacterium. Classification (GTDB taxonomy): domain Bacteria; phylum Bacillota; class Clostridia; order Oscillospirales; family Acutalibacteraceae; genus CAG-177. The sequence continues at coordinate 46,129 of JAZLBI010000132.1, forward strand.
CTGAGAAAGAAACTGTCAACAAAGGCAATCTGGATTCTTGAAGATGTCTGGACCGATGCTTGCTGGATGATGGTTTTCGGCATAGGCTCAATCGGCGGAATGAAAAACGGTTTATATAAGAATAAATGGGTTATGCTTCCTCTTATGGCGATTGAAGAAATGCTTGAAATGTGCGTTTACGGTCTGCGTAATGTTATTCCCGATGAAATACTCAACGAAGCAATGGATTATTGCGAATGGAAAAACGGCTACCGTGCAGAGGCTATGACGGGCGTTGCAAGAGACCTTGTAAAGAAGCTTCAGGGCATTGTTATGGGCTCTATTCAGAATTTTATTATGAAGAGAATCGGCTATGTTCAGGGTCTTTCAATCGGCACTCAGACCGACAGAACAAAATGGTGGATTTTCGCAATGGGTACGGGTATTCCCGTTATCACGGGCGCGCTCGGAATTATCCCCAAATTCTTCCATAACCTTAACGGTGAGAAGAGAGATAAAATGTATCAGGAGCTTTTTGCAAGGCGCGAAGCGATGCGAATCGCAATTGAAAGCGCAAAGGATGCCGAAGAGGTTGAAAGAATCGCAAAGGCACAGATCAATATTGAATATACTCAGAATTAAAAGATTAACGGGTCGGAATTTCCGACCCGTTAGTTTTTATCGCATCATAAAGAAAGCCGATTGAAGAGCTTGGACGATGAGCTTCTTTTAAATTGAATTTGTTATATCTTTTGATATTTGTCAAGAGTTTTTTGAAAAAATTCACCGAAAATCCTCGGGACAGGGGATTTTCGGTGAAAAACAATTATTTATCCTTTTTCTTTTTTGTAAAGATTATTGCAGCTGCCGCAGAAACTGCAAGGCTTGCAAGAGCGGCAATGCCGAGAGCAGAAGAACCTGTTTCGGGAATGTCGGTTTCGCTCTTTGACCATACGGCATCAAAGGTAAGGTCGTTTTTCGGCATTTTCGAAGGAACATCGGGGTTCCAGCCAACAAAATCATAGCCTTCTTTTTCAGGCTCAGCGGGCACGGTTATTTTTGAGCCTGCAGCAATGTTATAGGTTTTATAAACCTTTCCGTCAACTTTATAGGTTGCTGTGTAGGTTTTGTTTACGTTTCCGATAACGGACGAAAGACCGATAACAGCAATGATTCCGCCAACTATCGAAAGACCTGTTATTGCGGCGCCGACACCCGCAACAATTGCGCCTGCGATGAGCGTTCCGCCGATAACAACGGTAACGAAATCCTTGTCAACTTCATACTGTGCTTCAAAAACAAGATCTTCTGCAGGCATTTCAACAGGAATCTCGGGGCTCCAGCCCGTGAATTTATGGCCGAATTTCTTGGGGTCTGTTTCAGGCTTCGGCACCTTGTCGCCTTCTTTCACTTCAAAAGCTTCATAGGTCTTGCCTTCTGACATATAAACAACATTGCCGTTTCTGAGCCATTTTGCTGTGAATGTTATATCTTCGGCGGGCACGGTTGAATGGTCAAAAACATTTTTGCCGCTTTCATCAAACCAACCCGCAAAAACATAGCCTTCTTTTGCAGGGTCGGCGGGCACTGTTTCGGTCATACTCGAGCCGAAGGGCGCAGTTTTTTTGCCGATTTCGGTGCCGTCTGAAATGTAGCTTACGGTGATATCCTTAAGCTTCCATGACGCAGAAGCTTCAAGGTCTGTTTCGGGCATTGTTTCAGGCAGCTTATCCTGCTTTTCGTTAATAACCCATCCGTTGAAGATATGACCCTCTGGCGCCTTCGGAGCCTCAGGGGGCACAATTTTTTCGCCCGCTTTATAGGTCTGAGTGATGCTGAATATCTGTCCGTTCGAATAATAGGTTATTTTGTATTCTTTTGCATCGCCTGTTTCAGGCTCTGTTCCTGTTTCGGGCTTGGTTTCGCTTTCGGTTGCAGCTTCAGTCAGCTGTTCAACCGTTGTTTCTTCGTCGGCCGCAAAGCCCGAAAGGGGAGTTGCGGTCAGAACAAAAGCAAGCGCCACAAACACTGCGGTCAGCTTTTTTAATCTTTTTTTCATAAATTACCTCCGTTTTATGTGTTCTTTAAAGATACATAATAAAATAATGTTGCGGTGTCCCCGTCCGCTGAAGTATCTTTAAATACGATAAAGATTATACTTGCTTTGCAGTGTCTGTTCTACATATTTGCTGTTAAAATAGTGTGAACGGCAGTAAAATATTTTGCGAACAGAAAATGAATTTTTGTGAAGGTAAACGGATAATTGTTCAAATTTTTACAGCTGAGGAATATCACGGAAGTTTATCGGTTATCGGTTTTTCTTCGCCGTCGATAAGCCTTATGAAATTCGGTATATGCAATATTATTATTACCGCCGAACAGGCGGCTGAAAAAATAAAGTTTTCGATTCTGTTTGCGTTTGAAAGAAAAAAGGTAAGAACAGGATATATTGCGGCGCAGATTCCCGAAGCAAGAGAAACGATTTTTTTTGAGAAAACGATAACAGCAAAAACCGCAAGCAGAATAAGTGCAACAAGAGGCATAACTCCCGTTGCGGCTCCCGCGGCGGTTGCAACGCCTTTTCCGCCTCTGAAACGGAAGAAAACGGGGAAGCAATGCCCCGCCTGAACAAAAAATCCCGCAAGAAGCATACATTCATAGGGTGCATCAAGAAAAAAAACAAGGCATTTTGCAGCTGCAACTGTAATCAGCCCCTTTGAAAAATCCAGAAAAAAAACAAGGGCGGCGGCTTTTTTGCCGAAGCTTCGAAGCGTGTTTGTTGCTCCTGCATTTCCGCTCCCTTCACTGCGTATATCCTTTCCGAAAAATTTTTTTGAAATGATAACCGATGTGTTTGCGCTGCCGATAAGGTATGCGCCAATTGAACATAAAATCATAAATAACATAAAAAATCACCCAATGGATATTGTATCCATCGGGTGAAAAAATTATTTATTGACTTTTTGCCGTATTTCTTCGATGCTCATTTCAGTCAGAACACCTTTTTGGGCGAGAAAACATTTCTGACCGAGTTCAAATATATGTATGTCATTCTTTAAAGAATCCGAATATACATTTATATATTCCGCATCGGGAAGCGCCTCGGCAAGCCTTTTCGGTTTTTGTTTATCCTTGCAGTTGAAACCGTCAATTCTGCCCGTTTTGGGGTTCATTCTTGTTGCAATGAGCACATCAACCTCATATTTCTCGCAAATCGGTCTGAGGAAAAATTCGGGTGAAGCGGAGCAGACAACAATCGGTCTTTTTTCTCTGTTTTCAGGTTCGAAAATCGGATAAATCTTTTTTTGCTGATTCTTCCAGAATTTTTCTGCCATTTTTTCGCCGTCAATAAAACGGAGAAATGAAAAACATCTGCCTTTGAACTGATCGCCGAATCCGAGAAAGAAAAGAATGAGATTGAGCAAAAGCCACGGTGCAAGAACAATAAGATAAGGTCTGTGAATCAGACAGTAAAACAGAAACACCGTTTCGGAATCAACGGGATATACCGTTTTATCAAAATCATAAAGGTCGTATTTGTTATCAGGCATTGAAGGTTACCTTTTCGCCGCTGAGCTCAACTTCTGTTTCTTTTCCGTTGAGAACAATTGTGAATTTGCCCTTGCCTTCAAGGCTGTAGCTTGCTACTTTGCCGTTTTTCCATTCGATATCAACAACAACGCCGCCCTTTGCAAGAAGACCGCTTACCTTGCCGCTTTTCCATGCTGAGGGAAGAGCGGGAAGAATATAGATTCTTCCGTTATAGCTCTGCATAAGCATTTCTGTTATGCCGCTTACAAAACCGAAATTGCCGTCAATCTGGAAGGGGGGATGAGCATCGAAAAGGTTTTCGTATGTGCCGCCGCCCTTTGTGTAATTTATGCCGATGCTCTTAACGGGGCGAAGCTGAAGATCAATAAGCTTGAGAGCGTGGTCGCCGTCAAAAAGTCTTGCCCAGAAATTGATTTTCCAGCCAAGGCTCCAGCCTGTGCCGTTATCGCCTCTGCGTTCAAGGGTTCTGCGGCAGGCCTATGCAAGCTCGGGTGTTCCGTCAACGGTGATGAGTCTTGCGGGATGAAGAGCATAAAGATGAGAAACGTGTCTGTGGTGCATCTCAATTTCGGCGTATTCTTCGTCGAATTCAAGAAGCTGACCGTCGCTTCCGATTTTGAAATCTGCCATATTTGCAAGAGTGTTTTTGAGCGTTGCGGCAAAATCTGCATCGATGCCGAGAATTTCACAGCTCTTGATGCAGTTTTCGAAAAGCTCGCGTGCAATTGACATTGACATTGTTGAATATCTTGCAACGCAGCAGGGCTTGCCTTCATATTCAAATGAGTTTTCGGGTGAAGTGCCGGGGGCGAGAACAAGCTTGCCTTCGTGTTCTGTCATAATGTCAATATAGAATTCAGCCGCTTTTTTCATAACGGGATATGCGGTATCTCTGAGGTAATCAACATCGTTTGTGTATTCATAATGCTCAAAAAGATGCTCGCAAAGCCAGCCTGATGAGCCGTGCCAGAATGCCCACTGAGCACTGCCTGCAACGGGAGTTGAAAGTCTCCAGAGGTCAACGTTATGGTGTGAAGTCCAGCCCTTTGCACCGTACTGACCTTCGGCTGCTCTTTCGCCGCTGATGCTCAGCTCTTTGACCATCTCGATAAGGGGATAGTTGATTTCAGGCATACGGCACATAAGAACAGGCCAATAGTTCATTTCAGTGTTGATGTTAACGGTGTAGTTTGAATGCCAGGGGGGAGTTATTCTGTCGTTCCAGATACCCTGAAGAGTTGAGGGCTGTGAGCCGATTCTTGATGATGAAATCGCAAGGTATCTGCCGTAGTTATAAACAAGAGTGATAAGCGAAATATCGCTCTTATCTTTTTTGTATGCAACAAGACGCTTGTTTGTGGGAATGTTTTCTTTGCCTTCGCCGATATCAAGAGTAACTCTGCCGTAAAGTTCGGTGTAATCGGCAATGTGAGCCTTCTTTTCGCTTTCATAGTCGCAGACTGCGGCGATTCTGTCCATACAGGGCTTGATATATTCCTTGCCGTCAACGAACGGATTTTTGTTCCAACCGTTGAAGCTTGTTTCGCTTGTAAAGAAAAGAACAGCTTCGGTTGCATCAGAAACAAAAAGCTTGTTTTCAACTGTTTTTGTGCTGCCGTTCGTGATAACCTTAACAACAGCTCTGAAACGCATTCCTCTCATTTCAGGTTCATCATAATATACCTTGTTGCTTGATTCGTTATCAACATTGTTTTCGCTGTGGCATTCGCCGTCAAGAATAACGCTGTTGCCTTCAACGAAGCTGTTGCTGCGAAGCTTTGAAGTGAGCGAAACGCTGAAATTCATTTTGCCGCCGTCGCTTGTAAACTTTGCTGCGATGATTTTTGAGGGATATGAAGCAAAATACTCCCTTTTGTATGTAACATCAGATCGGGTATATTCAACCGAAGAAATTGCGTTTTCAAGGTCGAGTTTTCTGACATAATTCTTTACTCTTCCCTTGCCGTCAAAATCAATTTCAAGGTTGCCGAGCGGCATATAAGCCTGGCTCCATGTGCTGTGGAAATTTGTTTCAATTTCCTCTTGTGCTTCATGAAGTCTGCCCGAAAGAGCGAGGTCGCGCGCTTTTCTGAAAGCTTCGGGAGCGCCTTCTTTAACTGTATTTTTGGGTCTGCCGTTCCATAATTCGTCATGGTTGAGGCAAAGAATTTCTTTTGATGTTGAGCCGTAAATCATAGCTCCGAGAGTGCCGTTGCCTATGGGGAGGCTCTGAGTCCACGCTTTTGCAGGCGCATTATACCATAAAACTGTTGAAGATGACATTTTTTGCTCTCCTTTATTGATATAAAAAGTTTTTATTATTATACACGAACACTTTAAAACAGTCAATTGTTAAAAATGAAAGAAATCTTGCAAAAAAGCAAAAATCACTTGCATTTTAATTTTGATTGGTGTAAAATATATTTTTGTATGAGATTAAAAAAGAGGTATTTTTATGTCCGAAAATTTTCAGGCAAAAATCGAAGAAGTGTACGGCAGTCTTTCGAAAGGTCACAAAAAAATTGCCGACTACATAAAATCAAACTATGAAAAGGCTTCGTTTATGACTGCTGCAAGCCTCGGCAAAGCTGTTGGTGTAAGCGAATCAACGGTTGTTCGTTTTGCGTCAAATGTTGGTTTTGACGGCTATCCCGAGCTTCAGAAGCATCTTCAGGAAATGGTAAAAAGCCATCTCACAAGTGTTCAGCGTATGGAAGTTGCCGCAAGCAGATTTGACGGCGATGATTTCATCGATAACGCTTTTGCTGCCGATATCGATATGATAAAGGCAACAAGAGACGGCGTTTCAAGAGAAGCCTTTGAAAAGAGCGTTGAAGCAATCAACAAGGCAAGAAAAATATATATTCTCGGCGTCAGAAGCTCAGCGGCGATAGCAAGCTTTGCGGCATTTTATTTCAGATATCTCTGCGATAATGTTGTTCTTATTGATACATCGTCGTCGAGCGAGCTTTTTGAGCAGATGTTCCGAATAAACAGCGAGGATGTCTGCATAGCAATAAGCTTCCCCAGATATTCAAATCAGACCGTAAAGGCGCTTTCGTTTGCCAAAGACAGAGGAGCGACCATAATTTCAATAACAGACGGCGCGATGTCTCCCATTGCTCCTTATGCAACCCATCTTCTTGTTGCAAAGAGCAATATGGTATCGTTTGTTGATTCACTTGTTGCGCCTCTGAGCCTGATCAATGCTCTTATTGCTGCGTGCGCAAGGCAGAAAAGCGATGTTGTTTACAGCAGATTCAAGGCGCTTGAAGAAATATGGGATGAATATCAGGTTTACCGTACGGGCGGGGAGGATAAAAAATGAAAACTTCCGTTCTCGTTATAGGCGGCGGTGCGGCAGGTCTTATTGCGGCAGGCTCGTGTGCCTGTGAGGGTGTTGAAACACTCGTTCTTGAACGCAACGAAAAGCCTGCACGAAAGGTTATGATAACCGGCAAAGGAAGATGCAATGTTACGAATAATTGCAATTCTCTTCAGGAGCTTATTTCGAATGTACCCCGCAACGGCAGATTTTTATATGGCGCATTTTCGCGCTTTATGCCCTGCGATGTTATGGATTTCTTTGAAAGCAGGGGAGTTGAACTGAAAACAGAAAGAGGAAACAGAGTCTTTCCCGTTTCAGACAGCGCGGCGGATATAGTTGATGCGCTTCACGGCTACGCAAGAAGCAGAGCAAGAATTATGCGCGGCAGAGCAGTTGAACTTTTGTATGCCGACGGCAAGATTAAAGGTGTTAAAACCGAAGACGGCGAAGAAATTCTTGCCGATAAGGTTATAATCGCAACGGGCGGTCTTTCATATCCGGGCACGGGTTCAACCGGAGACGGCTATGAGCTTGCAAGGCAGGCGGGCCATAATATAACGGAAATCAATCCGTCGCTTGTTCCGCTTGAAATTCACGAAGGCTTCTGCAGTGACCTTATGGGTCTTTCTCTGCGCAATTCCGCTATAAAGGTTGTTGATACCGAAAGCGGAAAAACAATTTATACGGATTTCGGCGAAATGCTTTTCACTCATTTCGGAGTATCGGGGCCGATGATTCTCAGCGCATCTGCCCATATGAGAAATATGAAAAGCGGAAAATATAAAATATATATTGACCTTAAACCTGCATTGACGGTTGAACAGCTTGATGCAAGAATTCTGCGTGATTTCAGCGAAAACACAAACAAAAATTTCATCAATGCTCTCAATTCGCTTTTGCCGAAAAAACTTGTTCCCGTAATTGTGAAGCTCAGCAAAATCGGGCTCACAACAAAGGTCAATCAGATAACAAAAGAGCAGCGCAAGGCGCTTGCAGAGCTTCTCAAAGGGCTGTGCATAACCGTTACGGGATTCAGACCCATTGCCGAAGCGATAATAACTTCGGGCGGTGTTGATGTTTCTCAGATAAATCCCAAAACAATGGAGTCAAAATTAATTCAGGGGCTTTATTTTGCGGGTGAAGTTATTGATGCCGATGCGTATACCGGCGGCTTTAATCTTCAGATTGCATTCTCAACAGGCAGACTTGCGGGCTTGAGCGCAGCTGAAAAAATAAAAGAAGACAGGGAGCTTTATTATGAATAATTCAATTATAAATGTTGCAATTGACGGGCCTGCCGGTGCGGGCAAAAGCACGGTTTCGCGTGCGGCTGCAAAAGCGATAGGATATATTTATGTTGATACGGGTGCGCTTTATCGCGCAGTTGGCGTCAATGCGCTCAGAAAAGGAATTGACACAAAAAATAAAACTGCTGTTGCGGCAAGTCTTTCAGATATCAGCGTTGATCTTGTTTTTGAAAACGGCGAGCAGAAGGTTTTGCTCAACGGTGAAAATGTTTCAACTGAAATAAGAACTCCTCCCGCATCAATGGCGGCGTCTGATGTTTCGGCTGTGCCCGAGGTGCGCGCATTCCTTTTTGATTTGCAGAGAGATATCGCAAAGAGAAACAACTGCATAATGGACGGCAGAGATATCGGCACTGTTGTGCTTCCCGATGCGAAGGTTAAAATCTTCCTTACCGCATCTCCCGAAGAGAGAGCAACAAGAAGATATAAGGAGCTTATCGAAAAAGGCACCGATGTTAAATATGAAGATGTTCTTTCAGAGCTTATCGAAAGAGACTATAATGATTCTCACCGTGAAATCGCTCCTCTCAAGCCCGCGGAAGACGGCGTTATACTCGACACAACCGGTCTTTCGCTTGAAGAATCCGTAAATGAGATTATCAGAATTGTTAAGGAGAATATATAATGAAAGGTTTTGACTATTCAAAGGTTAACGAAGAGGGAGAGCTTTATGATAAGCTTCGCCCCCTCGGCAAAAAAATAATAAACAGTCTTTATGAAGTGAATTATATCGGAACAGAAAACATTCCTGAAGACGGTGGTTTTATAATTGCGTCAAACCATGTCAAGGCTCTTGATCCCGTGTTTATTGCGGTAGGTGTTGAAAAAAGACAGATTCATTTTATGGGCAAAAAAGAGCTTTTCGAAAAGCCGATAATCCGCTCACTTCTAAAAAAAGCAAACGGTTTCCCCATCGTCAGAGGCGGCGCAGATAAAGAAGCTATTGATTATGCGGAAAGAGTTGTAAAAGAGGGTCATATTCTCGGAATATTCCCCGAAGGCACTCGTTCAAAGGATTATAAACCCGCAAGAGCAAAATCGGGAGTAGGCCTTATCGCAAAGGAAGCAAAAGCCGATATTCTTCCCGTTTCAATTTATAACTGCGATGAAATGAAGAAAGGAACAAAGCTTACAATCAGATTCGGCGAACTCATTCCTTATGAAAAACTCGGATTTACCGAGGACGGTCCGAGAGAAGAGGTCAAAGAATGCGCAAAGCTTGTTATGAGCGAAATAGTGAAGCTTTGGGGTATGGGCCATTGCGAATAACACTTGCGAAAACAGCGGGCTTTTGTTTCGGCGTTGACAGAGCGGTGGAAATGGCATATGAACTTGCCGAAAAGAATGTTAAAGCCGCAACGCTCGGAGAGTTGATACACAATAATTATGTAACATCGCAGCTTGAGAATAAAGGAGTTCGTCTTATTGATACTCCGTCTCAGGCGCATTCGGGTGAAACGGTTCTTATCCGTGCACACGGTGTTGCTTACAGCGTTTATAAAGAGCTTGAAGAAACAGGCGCAGAAATATGCGATGCAACCTGCCCGTTTGTTAAAAAAATCCATACCGTTGTTGCCGAAAATTCATCGGCGGATATTCCCGTTCTGATTGCGGGTGACCCAAATCATCCCGAAGTTATCGGAATAAAGGGCCACAGCAACGGTGATGTTTTTGTTTTTAACTGCGCGGCTGAACTTGAAAAAATTCTTAAAGAAAACAACGGATTGTGCGAAAAAAGAATAATCGTTGTTTCTCAGACGACTTTTTCTCAAAAAGAATGGAAAATTTGTAAAGAAAAAATAAAAATATACTGTACAAACGCAAAAATTTTTGATACAATATGCAGTGCGACCCGTAAAAGGCAGGATGAAGCTGCTGAGCTTTCAAAGAAAAGCGATATGATGATTATCATCGGCGGGCGCCACAGTTCAAACACCGCAAAGCTCAAAGCGGTATGCAGTGAAAACTGCGAAACATATTTGGTGGAAAGAGCCGACGAGCTCAGGACCATAGATTTTTCCAATCACGCCGAAGTCGGCGTCACGGCGGGGGCATCAACCCCTTCCGTAATAATTAAGGAGGTACTTTTAGAAATGTCCGAAATCGTAAACGAAACCACAAAATTGCAGGTAGAGGAGGTGCCTTCTGAAGCAGCAGTAATAACAGACGACATGGATTTTTCCGCAGCACTTGAAGCTTCGCTCAGCAGCATGAGCACTGACCAGAAGGTTAAGGGCGTTGTTATGGGCATCACTCCCACAGAAATCCAGGTAGATATCGGCAGAAAGCATGCCGGTTATGTTCCCATGGATGAGTACAGCGCAGACCCCAACGCAAATGCAGCAAAGGAGCTTAAGATCGGCGACGAAATCGATCTTATCATCATGAAAACAAATGATGCCGAAGGAACTGTTATGCTTTCAAAGAAGCGTTTTGATGCTCAGAACGCTTGGGTTGAAATTATTGCCGCTGAAGAAGACGGCAGAGTTCTTGAAGGCACAGTTGCAGAAGTTGTTAAGGGCGGCGTAAGAGTTGTTTCAAACGGCGTTCGCGTATTCGTTCCCGCTTCACACGCAACAGAGCGCAGAGATGAGAACCTTGAAGATCTTCTCAAGAAGACTGTTAAGTTCCGCATCATCGAAGTTAACAAGCAGAGAAGAAGAGCTGTTGGTTCAATCCGCTCAGTTCTTAAGGATGCAAAGAAGGAAGCATCGGAAGCTTTCTGGGCACAGGCAGCAGAAGGCCAGACATATCACGGTGTTGTTAAGTCAATGACAAACTACGGCGCATTTGTTGATATCGGCGGCATCGACGGTATGGTTCACATTTCAGAAATGTCATGGAAGCGTATCAAGAATCCTTCAGAAGTGTTCGAAATCGGTCAGGAAGTTGATGTTTACATCAAGTCACTTGACGCAGAAAACAAGAAGATTTCTCTCGGCTACAGAAAAGACGAGGATAACCCCTGGGCAATCCTCAAGAACAACTATCCCGAAGGAACAGTTGTTGAAGCTGAAAACGTTGGCATGACAACATTCGGTGCTTTTGCAAGAGTTATCCCCGGCATCGATGGCCTTATCCACATCTCACAGATTGCTGACCGTCATATCAGCAAGCCTCAGGATGTTCTTAAGGTTGGCGAAACCGTAACTTGCAAGATCACTGCAATTGATTACGATAAGAAGCGCGTAAGCCTTTCAATCCGTGCTCTCATCGAGCCCGCTGCTGAAGAAGCAGTTGAAGAGGCTGTTGCTGAAGAAGCTGTGGCAGAAGAAGCAGCTGAATAATATTTTGTATTTTGCCGCCCGCAGTTTTTTCTGTGGGCGGTTTTGATAATATCATAATTAATTTGGAGATAACAATGAAGTTGGTTGAATTATCGTGTCCCAATTGCGGTGCAAAATTAGAATTAAGCGATGAAAATAAAAATGCTTCATGTAAATTTTGCGGAACTGAATTGCTGATAGATGATGAAGTAAAGAATATCAAAATAGTTGATGCCGAAAAAATCGGCTATGAGTTTGAAAAAGGTCGTCAGCGGGCAAAAGATGAAATTAAAAAGTCAAATGAAATCAATAAGTCCGCAGATTCAAAAAAAATAAAAAATAAAGCAAAGTTTCTCGGCCCTTTTTACTGCATACTTGCAGCGGTTGTGTGGGGCCTTTCATTTGTTGCGCAGAGCGAAGGCGCAGCCATAGGCACATTTACCTTCAACGGCTTGCGTACTCTTCTTGGCGGTATTGTTCTT
>JAZLBI010000133.1:0-10613 GCA_045613625.1 Acutalibacteraceae bacterium
GTTTGGGCGATAAAAATAAATGCACGTAATTTACCAAATAAGATTACCGTATCGTTTTGTTTTCGTAATTACAAAGAAATGTTTATGAATTTGTGTAAGCTTGTAAAACAACACAATCCCAATGCTTATATTGATAGCCGTTTGACAAAATATTTAGAAAGGAAATAAAATGCATAAAAAATACCAATCAATTATTATTGCAATTATTGTTTTAATTGCTATTATGCTGTTCGTTTTATATATTCTTTTTTTAGGAAGAAATGAGCAATATGATTTTATTCCTTTTGTTTTAGGCTCATTTACCGTCTTTGGCATCTATATTGTAAAAAATGTCGGAAAAGAACCTGAAGAATGGAACGGGTAACACGTGGCAAGGTTCTCTAATTGAAAAAAAGCAAAACAAACCAAGGGGTCAGTTGATAGTTTTCGGTTGACCCCAATAGCAATTCTATGTCCTATCGAGGCTATACGAGGTAATATAATTATGAGCAATAATGAACCCAACCGCAAAGTTTCTGAATTCAAAGTTTATGACAGACGATATGTCGGCACAAAAGAAACCGTTGCATATCTTCTCAACGATTTTTCAAACGCATTTCATATCAACAGCTATACAGACCGCTTTTTATGGGATGTTGTAAAAATCGATTTCAAAACAAACGCTCTTGTCAACCTCTTCACGGGCGCATGGGATATCATCAACGACCCGATAATTGCGGCAATTGTTGATAAAACAAGAACACGATGGGGCAAATTCAGACCGTATCTTGTTGCGTTTCAGATTCCGATGACGCTTCTGGGCGCATTATACTGGCTGCTCCCCTTCTTTTTCCCGGGCACATCGGGCACATATCTGCCCAAACTCATTTATTACTTTGCATTCAATGTCATAAATGAAACGGCAGGCACATTCACCAGCATCGCAAAAGCGGGTTATATGACAACCGTCACGCCACACCCGAATGACCGTGCAAGGCTGATAACAATGGCAGAGCTTCTGACGGGATATATGGGCGAAGATATGCCTAACTACATAATGGGTGTTATTATTGACCTTATAAATAATAATATCCTGAAATGGAAGCTTAAAAATGTTTTTCTTGCAATGGGCATGGGAACAAGCATTATATCCTGTGCATTCACTCTTTATTTCTTCTTGGTATCAAGAGAAAGAGTTATGCAATCCGTTGAAGCTCCGAGCGTAAAGCAAGGCCTTAAAGCGGTTATCAACAACTACCCTGTTCTTCTTATCACTCTTTCTGATTTCCTCGGCGGCTTCAGTGTAAGTTCAAGCAGCACGAACTATTTCATTGATGTTCTCGGTTCTGCTTCTCTCGAAACAATTCTCAATCTGCCTTCGGGAATCAACGGTTCATTGAGCTACGCTTTTGTTAAGCCGATAAGAGAGCGATTTTCAACCAAGGCAATCTGGGTTTTTGAAGACTTATACACAAGATTCTGGTTTATTCTTTTGTTTGCCTTCGGTTCAATAAAAGGCAATTATATGAAACGGCTGCCGATGTGCATCGCCTTCGGTATTCAGGCATGGTTTGACAAATGGGCATTCGGAATAAGAAAAGTTGTTAAAGCTGAGCTTTATAACGAAGCAATGGATTATTGCGAATGGAAAAACGGCTACCGTGTTGAAGCGACAATAGGTGTTGCAAGAAATCTTATCTCAAAAATACAGAATATTGTTATGGCATCAGCAAAAAGCCTTATTCTCAGCGCAATCGGCTATGAACAAGGCATAACAATTGGAACACAGACAGACAAAACAAAGTGGTGGCTTTTTGCATTATGCACAGGCATTCCTCAGCTGACAGGAATTCTTGCGGTTATTCCGAAATTCCTTTATCCTCTTTCAGGCGACATGAGAAATCAGATGTATTCCGAGCTTATGAGAAGGCGCCACGAAATGAACGAAATGATGACAAACGAAAGCAACGACGTAACAATCAAAATTGAAGAAAGTGTTTAATCCTATGAAAAAAAGTCCTTTAAAAACAATAATTGTCGGCGGCGGGCACAGAAGCCTGACTTACGCTGAGCTTGCAAATATCGAAAGCGATAAAATGGAAATCGTGGGCGTTGCCGACCCCGATGAAAACAGAAGAAAATCTATCGCAAAACAGTTTGGCATCCCTCCCGAAAGATGTTTTTGCACTGCTCAGGAGCTCGCAGATGCCCCTAAATTTGCCGACGCAGTTATCAACGGTACAATGGACCATGTTCACGTTAAAACATCAATTCCGCTGCTTAAAGCGGGTTATGACATCCTTCTCGAAAAACCTTTTTCAGTTAACGAAGAGGAAGCGCGAGAACTTGTTGATGCCGCAAACAAATACGGCAGAAAAATAATGGTTTGCTTCGTGCTCAGATACGCACCGTTCTACAGAAAAATAAAAGATATTATTCTTTCGGGTGAAATCGGCAAAATAATAAGCATTCAGACAAACGAATATGTAAGCTATCATCATATGTCCACAAGCCACGTAAGAGGCAAATGGAACAACTCTGAAAGATGCCACAGTTCAATGCTTCTTGCAAAATGCTGTCACGATCTTGACATAATGATGTGGCTTATGAGCGAAACGAAGCCTTCTCTCGTTTCAAGCTTCGGCTGCAATATGCAGTTCAGAAGCGAAAATGCTCCCGAAAACTCGGGCACACGCTGCCTTGTTGACTGTCCCCTTTCCGAAGAATGCCTTTACTCCGCAAAAAGGCTTTATATTGACCACCCTGACAGATGGTCTTTCTATGTGTGGGATGCACTCGAACACATCGAAAACCCCACCATTGAAGACAAAATTGAGCTTCTTAAAACAAGCCCTTACGGCGTTTGCGCATACAAAAGCGATAACAACGTTGTTGACCATCAGACAGTTAATGTTCTTTTTGAAAACGGTGCAACAGGCACGCACAATATGATTGGCGGAACAAGCAGAGGAACCCGCACAATATTCATAACGGGAACTAAAGGAACAATTGAAGGCGATTTTGAAAACGGTAAATTCACTCTTTCAAAAATTGATCCCCGACCCGATTGTGAGCACGACGACATTGAATTTGACCTCAAGGTTGACAATGACACACACGGCGGCGGCGATCTTGACCTTGTAAGAGATTTTGTTGCTTACGCAAGAGGAGAAGAAACATCAGTTTCCTGCACAAGCATCAACGATTCGATGCTTGGCCACCTCGTTGTTTTTCTTGCCGATAAATCAAGAGAACACGGCGGCACCCCCGAAAAAGTTATACTTTAACAAAAACCCCCGAAGATCAGTTCTTCGGGGGTTAATATTTTGCTTATTGAGCATCGTACTCATCAAATCTGCCACCGCATGCGGGGCAGAATTTCGGGGGATTCTTGGGGTCTTCGGGCTGCCATCCGCATTTATCGCATCTGTAAAGAGGTGCTCCTTCAGGCTTTTTTGCACCGCAGTTGGGGCAGAACTTGCCTTTGTTCACTGAACCGCAAGAACAAGACCATCCTTCATCTGAAGGTTTCTTTGCTCCGCATTCTGTGCAGAAATTACCGCTTACCGTTGCTCCGCAAGCGCATTTCCATCCATTTGCAGGTGCTGCGGGAGCTGCTTGTACGGGTGCCGATGCAGCCTGCTGCTGTGCCATCTGCTGTTGCTGCTGAACACCTGCATTATACATCTGAGCAGCGTTGAACCCGCCGTTTGCGTTCATCGCCATACCCATACCCATAAAGCCTGTCATAGCGCCGTTTTCGTTAGCTGCGGCAGCTTCCATGGCATTTGCCTGAGCATCTGTCATTCTGCCTGCCATCATAAACGGATTTGAACCCAAAGTTGCGGCATCTTCCATCTGATTAATCTTCTGCATATCTTCGGGAGTAAGAGTAATCGGATTAAGCGCAATCGATTCAACAGAGATACCTCTGCGCTCTGTCCATTCAACCTTGAGAGCTGCATTCATCGCATCTTTAAGCTCTGTTGTGTGCGCGGGAATCTGTGCAGGTCTGAGCTCAAGCTCCGTAAGCTTGGCAAATGCGGGCTGAAGAGCAGAAATGAACTCGGTTTTGAGCTGCATATCGATTTCATCTCTTCTGTATTCATCAGCAACATTGCCTGCAATTCTTGTATAGAAAAGAATAGGGTCTGATATCTTATATGAATAAATACCGTTGCATCTTACCTGAACGGTACGGCTCATACCGATTCTTTTGTTAACAACCTCAAACATAAAGGGGTTTGCAGTACCGAACTTATTATCCATTATTTCTTTAAGATTGAAATAATAAACTCTCTGATCTTTGCCCGTGTCACCGCCATATGTGAATCTTTTGCCGATTGCTTTGAAGGTTTCTTTGATGCTTTCACCGAGTTTTCCCGAGAAAACCGAAGGTTCGGTTGAGCTGTCATATGTGAACTGACCGGGCTCTGCGCAAATCTCAACAACCTTGCCCTGTTCAACGATAATCATACACTGTCCGTCTGCAACAGCTATTCCCGAGCCGTTTGAAATGATGTTGTCACTGCCTTTTGTGTTTGAGCTTCTGCCGCTGATGCGTTTCTGGCCCTTCACCATAAGCACATCATTTTCAATTGAATCGCAGTAGAAAAATTCCTTCCACTGGTCTGCCAATACTCCGCCGAGTGCACCTATACCGGCTTTAATGAGTCCCATTTAAAAATCCTCCCTTACTTTACGAGTTTATCAACATCAGATAATCTGATTCGTTTTGAAACAACATATGTTTTATATTTTCCGTCAGAAAGCTTTTCACCGAAACAGCCGTATGTTGATGTTACAAATGTATCATCATCAAGAACAACATTTCCGCAATAGCCTGTATCAGCGTTCGCTGAAAGAACAACCTCTTTCTGCTCTGCAAGATAGGTATGGGCAAGTTTTATTCTGTACTGACCTTCCTTGCCGTTCTTAAGGTCATCATATGTTCCGACCCAGGCTATCCAGCCTTCGCTGAACCAATTATGTTTTCCTTTATAATTCTTATCTGTTTTTTCTTTATCTCTTTCAATTGAACGGAAGGTTATGATAAGTCTGCCGTCTTTGGTATAGTCCGCTTTATGGCGCTCTCCGTTAAGAGCAGAAGGCGCAAAAACAGGCGCAGACCAGGTTTTTCCTTCATCCTGAGAGAACGAAATAAGCGAGTTATAGTTTTTGTTGTTGCTTCTAGCAATAAGGCAGAGTTCATCGCCCTTTCCGCAATCCGAACGAACAACCTCAACCTCGCACATATTCGCCTTCTTCTCGATTGCTCTGTGCTCGGCAAAATAGGGCTCAGGTTTGCTCCAGACAGGCTTGCCGTCAACAAAAGAAAGAATGGTTTTATAGTTTCTGAAATCGGGCTCGTGGAAGAATGCCATCCACTTATCAACAAATTTTCCGTTTTCTTTAAGCCTTGTGAGCGATGCCATCGAAACAACGGGGATAACGGTAAAATCGTGTTTCTTTGAAAAACAAAGCTCAAATTCAGACCAGGTTTTTCCTTCATCATCTGAAAGCGAGAAGTTAAAGCCGCCGATTGTTCCCTTGCCGTCATGCCAGTTGGGATTGCCTGAAATAAGAAGAATTTTATCGGGAGTTCCATCAGAAAACTCAAGGCGATAAACCGTTGGCGTTTCTCTTGAGGTTTCCCACGACTCGGGCATATTCTCTATTTTTCCGTCATAAGTGACGCCGCCGTCCCTGCTGATTTTGCTTCTGATTGCACCCTTGCCGTGGCCAGAAGGATAAACATCAAGTATGCTGCCGTCTTTCAGAAGAACAGCATCGGGATGGCCGAGATAATCAAGTTCATTATCAACAACCGAAAATTCATAAAGGTATTTAAGCTCATCTGGTGTGTTTTCGGGCATAACATCAAGCCTTACAAGAGGTATTGAATAATCCCCCGCTCCGTTGACATACTTTTTATCAAATATTTTTAAACACATAACGCATTCCCTTTCACTTTGAAAATTTTAACTCCGTGGCCCGAAACATCTGCTTCAATAACATCATCCGTAGCAAAGCTTTCTCCGCTCCACAAATCGCAAACCGAATAAGTTTCGGAATATGACGTTGAAACAAAAGTCTGATTAATAATTTCATTTATCGAACACAACATTCTGCAAGGTGAGTTCGCTTTATTCAAAAAACAAACAGCAAACTCATCGTTGACAAGAGGTTTAACAAGAATATCCTCTGCGCCGTTTGTTTTTATTCTTCGGCACTGAATTCCGAGCGCATCCTGATCAACCGCAATAAGCTCTTTATTTGTTAAAATGCGGTATGTTTCATTCTCTGTGTCAACGCTTCCGTCTTCTTTGATAAAACTTCTGATATCGTTGCCGAGAATAAGCGGCGCCGCCATCATACACCAAAGAGTGAAATGGGTTTTGTTCTCTTCATATGTGAACTCACCGTTACCGACTTCGAGCATATCCGGATCATTCCACGAACCCGGAGCGGCATATTTATAAAGCAAAACATTAAATTCATAAATGCCGAGAACAGAAAGCCAGGTTGGTCTGATATCAGGCGTTGTTCGCCACAGATTGCCTGCGTGAGCGCCCCAATTCCACGGAAAATTTCTTCCCCATTCGCAAATTGAAAAGACAATCGGCTTTTCTTCGCAGCCGTTCTTTTCGGCATATTCGCGCGTTGCTCTTTTGAGTTCTTTGCCCATATTGGCATATTGTATTGCGGCACTATCCTGCCTTGAAGCAACGGGATTATAAATTTTAACCGTGTTAAAACCTTTTTTTAGCGTAACCTTTATCTGATGCCTTCCTCCCGCCGTAAAACTCTTGGTTGCAGGAAGAACTGTTTTATAAAGATCAGAACCGTTCACGAGAATTTCCGCATACTTGTTGCTGTTGCTCTTTTTTCTGATACAAAGCGTAATGATATATTCTCCGTCAGCCTCAGCTTCAATATTTCTGAATTCACATGAGCCGGCATTTGCCGACAAACCCGTAATATATTTTCCACTTTCAAGCTTTTCATCTTCAACTATTCTTGCATCGCCCGAAAGAACTGCATATTCTGCGCCGTATTCCGTAAATTCTGCGCATCCCAAAGGGGCAACGGTTATCTTCTCAATCTTCGGCGCAAGAGAAGGAACAGGAACATTATGGCAGAAATCGTATTTGAAATATTCAATTCCCCACTGAGCAAAAGTATCGGCATCAATGGCTTCGTGGCCAAGACTTGCGGGCAAATCTTCACAAGTCAGCGTTCCGTTGGAACTGTAAATGCCGAGTTTAAGCCCAAGAGAATTAACCTTATCGGCAAGGCTTTTCATTCCGCTCGGGAATGAGCCGAAATCGCCCTGAAGCCTTCCGTTTTCATCTCTCATTGACGACTGCCAGCAATCATCGATATTGACATATATGTAGCCGCATTCGGCAAGCCCGCTGTTTTTCAAAGCTTCTGCAGTTTCATAAATCAGATTTTCGTTTATTTTGTTGCGAAACAGATTCCAGCTTGACCAGCCCATCGGAGGGGTAAGCGCCGCTCCGTTATCATAAGGCAAATCCGCAGAATAATTGAGCTTGACCGAATTCACCGCTCTTCGAGCAAGAGCCGAAGGGTTAAAATCATTCAGCTCTCTGGCAAGTTTCGCCTTTACAGCCTCGCCTGCAGCAAGCAATGCATCAGGAAAAAGCTTTGACATTATCAACACATCCTTCAGTTTCTTTTCAGATAAGGAATCATATCGGTATATCCGTCAGCATTGATATTCTTTGAAAACGATTCGGGGCTGACGGTATCGGTGTTATAAACAGTAACAGTCTGAAGCTGAAAAAGCGGGCATTCAACTGCCTGCTCCATAACAAGCTCAGCAAGCTGATGAGTGAGTTTTGTTTTGTTTGCATAACCCGCAGAAGAACGGATAAGCTCTGTCAGATTATCAATTTCAGCTGATTTTATGCCTGTTTTGTTAAGCTTTCCGTTGCTGTTATAATATTCATATTTATCGCAGGAATCGCCGTCATACACGTTTTCAACCCATATATCAGCTTTGCCTGAAGCTATTGCCGTTTCAAAGCTTGCGGCATCCGAAGCAACAATATTAAGGGTTATCCCTTTTTCGGCAAGAATCTCTTTGAATTCCTGCAGCGCAATATATGCAACATCATCTTTGTTGCCGCAATAATATGCAGATATTATTTTCATCTGAGAACCGCTGCCCATACTGTAAACCTTATATGCATTTTCTGTATAATAAGGGGTTGTTATTTCAGAAGGATATTCCTGCGCTCTTATGCTTATCGGTCTGAAAAGCTTTGTATAGTAGGAACCAATTTCATTTTCAACCGCTCCGCTTATATCGCAGAGACCTGAAAGCGCTTTTCTTGCGGATAAATCGAGTTTATCCGTATTAAAGAACATTGAAACATAATAGTCACAGTTGGCAACAAAATATTTTATATTCTTTTTATTGAGCCTGTTTATATTTTCGGCGGTTGCGAGAGTTTCAACAACATCAACCTTCCCCGAAACAACCTGATCAATCGGATCATCATCGGCCGAAAGCTCGATGAATTTCAGATACGGAAAGACTGTTGCTGTTTCGCTATAGTATCTGTTTGAAGCCATTGAAACAACACCGTCGCTGTAATCCTTCAGAATATAGTCGCCCGAGCAAACGCCGTATCCGTCTGATTCCTTGATTTTATCAGCAGAGCCTTTAATATATTCTGCGCTCAGATACGCCTTTGAAACAAGCAGCGCATTCAGCTGCGCAACGGCATTGATGTTTTTGGAATTGAACAAAACAGTGCAGGTATAATCGTTAACCTTTTTGATGCCGCTTATACTTTCAACATCTGTGCCGTCAGAATAACTATCTTCAATATACTCTGAATAAAGCTTATTTCTGAACCATTCCTCGGGATTATAATCGGAGGAGTTGCTTTCTGCTTCAGCGCGGGCAACGAGCCTTATAACTTTTTCTTTTGAAGGTTTGCTGCCGAGATCGGAAATCGCTTCTTCATACCCGAGTTTAATCAAACGCTGTTTCCATGTGTTCCCCGAAGGTGAACGGGAATCGAGATTGCCGTCAAACTTGCCTTCAATCATTGTTTCGGCAAGATAATCGGTGTAATCATCATCAGATATTGACGAAACGGTGTATTCATCCCTGACAGTCTGCTCAATATCTTCAATGGATGAACGGTAATTCTCATCGTCAAAATAATATTCTTTCAAACCCACGATATCATTCAGATACCAATCCGAGAAAACGCCGTCATAGCTTGCGTCGGCAATAAAATGATAAAAGAAAATAACATCGTCTATGGTTATATTCGTGCCGTCTGAAAAATAAAGATTTTCGTTGATTGAAACGGTATATTTGATTTGATTTTCGCCATAGAATTCATATGAAATTCCGCCGCAGTCGTTAACGAGCTTATTATCGCTGCCTTTTCGCTGAATGCTTCTGAACATTCGTGAAACAACCTCACGGTCAGCCTCGCTCTCAGCATAAAACGGATTGAACTCTCCGCTCAGACCGCTGACGCCTATTTTGAGCGTTGATGAACTTTCGGAGCCTTTGCAGCAAGGAAGAACACATATTGATAAACAGCAAATTAAAATTGTTATTAATTTTAAAATTCTCATAAAAATTACCTTTATAATATTATATATAGTTTATTTTATCATATATATAAATCATATACAACATCAATTTGTAAATTTTACAACATAAAAAGCGCCCTTC
Organism: Acutalibacteraceae bacterium; assembly: GCA_045613625.1. GTDB lineage: Bacteria > Bacillota > Clostridia > Oscillospirales > Acutalibacteraceae > CAG-177. The sequence goes on from JAZLBI010000133.1 coordinate 9,710, forward strand.
TGTTACGAAAGGCGCTTTTTGAATTATGTTTAGTTCTTATATTCTTTGAAATCTCTGTAGATTTCTTCAGTGTATACGTTGTTTTCGTCTTTATCGTGAAGAGGATACCAAACCTGAGCAAAGAAGGGGTTAACCTTTGCTTCGTCGTCATATGCCCAGCGGAACTTCTTCTGCTCGCACTTCTCAATGCTTGAGGGAAGCTCTTCGGGACACCAGTGACCGCCGCGGAGAACAAGGTTGGGTGACATCATAAATTCGTGACCGTGTGCACACTTCCAAAGGATGGGTGTATACATATCAACGATTTCAGTTGCAAGGCATTCGCCGCCTCTGAAAGCAGCTGCCTTCTGAAGATCTTCGATTGTGAGTGAATCGAAATCCTTGGTCTCATCATAACCGTGATCAAGAACAAGAGCTTCTGCGGGGTTATCGTTGGGACGGTAAACATTTACCTTGCTCCAATCGCTGCCGATTGCATCCCACTTTGCCTTTGAGCCTACATAAGCGTTGATTCTTTCTTCAACGTTATTCTCTCTCCACCAAAGAGTACCGTAAACAGGAGTTTTTGCAATCTTCTTCATGAAGGGTTTAACTGCAAATGCAAAGGGCTTTGCAAGCTTAGCAAGCTTGTAGAACCATTCAACTCTGTTCATAACGCTCTTGAAGTATTCTTCAATAGGCATATATGCACGGAAATGGCAGTAATTTTCAAGTACATCTGAGTCAAGATACCACTGACCGTGGAAGTTTCTTGTGATGAACCAATCGGGATCGAAGAGCTTTCTGGGATCGCCGAGACCGAGACCGTACTTACCGAGAAGGAGCTGTTCAAACTCAAAGTTTGTGATTCTGTACTGAGCACCTGAACCGATGTTATAGAATCTTCTCCAGAATTCTTCGGGAA